>DKBC01000064.1 GCA_002451065.1 Betaproteobacteria bacterium UBA6910 | reverse complement strand
TGCACCGACAACGGCGCGATGATTGCATACGCCGGCGCGCTGCGGCTGGGGGCAGGCCTGGGGTCCCGGCCCCCGTCCATTGGATTTACCGTGCGTCCCCGGTGGGACTTGAGTTTGGCGCTCAATCCCTGAACCAAAGGGACCAGGCCAAGCATTCAGCGCTGCGGTCCGCCCCCGTCCTCATTGCGGGCGGCAAACGTTTCCTCTGTTCCGGCGAGCAAGTTCCGGATATTCGAGCGATGGCGCCAGATTAGCAGGACCGAGATGACGGCCACCGCCCCAGCGACAGCGCCGACGCCAAAGAAAAATACTGCGTAAATCGGCGCCAGCGCGGCGGTCACAAGAGCCGCCAGCGAGGAGATGCGCCACGTTGCGGCCACCAAGGCCCATGTGGCAATGGTGGCGAGCCCCAGCCAGCCGTTGAGCGCGAGAAGCACGCCGCCCGCCGTGGCCACCCCCTTGCCGCCCTTGAAGCCCAAGAAAATGGAGAAGACGTGACCGAAAAAAGCGGCCAGGGCAACGGCGGCGACGCCGGCTTCGCCCAAGCCATAGCGCGGCCCGATTGCGGCAGCCAGGGCCACCGCAGCCCAACCCTTGGCGGCATCCCCGGCCAGCGTGACGGCCGCCGCGGCCTTGCGGCCGGTCCTGAGAACGTTGGTCGCGCCTGGGTTGCCGGAGCCATAGGTGCGGGGGTCCGGAAGCGCGAAGATGCGGCTGGAAACCAGGGCAAAAGGAATCGAGCCGATCACATAAGCGAGAGCCATGAATACCAAGGTTGCCACGGCCGATATGTTACCCCACTGTCAAGCACGATTTCCCTCGACCGTGTAGGTACTCAGCCCCGGGGGTGGTGCCTAGCATGAAGTTGCTTAAGCCTTTCCCGGGCCACGTGGGTGTAGATTTGGGTGGTCGAGACGTCGGAGTGGCCCAGCAGAAGCTGTACAACGCGCAGATCGGCACCGTGATTGAGCAGGTGGGTCGCAAAGGCATGCCTCAGCGAGTGCGGGGAGATCCGTTGCCCAAGTCCCGCCTTCCGCGCGTAGCGCTGGATCAGGTGCCAGAACGCCTGCCGCGTCATGGACTCGGCGCGCGCGGTGACGAAAAGGGCATCGGCCGCGCGTCTGTGAAGGATGGCCGGTCGCGATTCGGCAAGGTAGCGCCGCACCCAGGTCAGCGCTTCCTCGCCCAGCGGCACGAGGCGCTCCTTGGAACCCTTGCCCATGACCCGCACGATCCCCATGTCGAGGCTGACTTGGGTCACCCGCAGCCCCACCAGTTCCGACACGCGCAAGCCGCTGGCGTAGAGCACCTCCAGCATGGCGCGGTCACGCAGGCCCAGGTGGTCCGCGACGTCGGGCGCGCCGAGAAGCACTTCCACGTCCCGCTCGGACAGGGACTTGGGCAGGCTGCGTGGTAGCTTGGGCGCCTCGATGCGCAGACTGGGGTCCTCCTGGATTCGGCCTTGGCGCAGCAGAAAGCGATAGAACCGCTTGATGCTGGAGAGCAGCCGGCTCGTGGTTCGCGGACCGGCCCGGGCCTCGACACGGTGGGCAAGATAGTCCAGGATGTCGGCATGGGAGGCGGTGAGCAAGTCGCCTCCAGGGCGCTTCCCGAGCCAGCCGGCGAGCCCGGCGATGTCGCGCCGATAGCTTTCCAGCGTGTTCCGGGCGAGCCCGTCCTCGAGCCAGAGGATATCGCAGAACTCGTCGAGCAGGGCCCCGTCAGCGTCTTTCATGGGTCAACAGCCAGCATTCGACCTCGAGGGTAAATCCCCCGATTGCGTGCATGAATCCCCACTCGGTCTGGAACTCGCCACCACCCGGTGGCAGGGCGCCACCGGGTGGTAGGGAATCGCGCCGCATGCTTGGCCCACGGCCGGAGCCGAGGACCCGATACCGGGGCGATCTCGCCATAGGGGCGTGTCATGCCGCAGCGGATGTCGGTGATGGCGGCCCAAACCCGCTTTCGATGGACCGTCCCTCGCTCATGCAGCGGCAGGTCAAATCGGAAACCAGGATCCCGAGAATAGGAGGCGATCAGGCGCCAAGCCTCGGCCGAGATGGCATGCGCAGGCGCCCCGAGCCGTGTTCCAGGAGGAAGAAGCTCGACCCCTGTCAGCCGCTCCCGGTCGCTGACGCGCACTGCACCGTATGACCCCTCAATGCAGGCGCGGTGTGGCTCAGGCGGCCGCGAGCTTCGCGAGTTCGGCATGGAGCGCGTCGGGTATCTCGATGCCTTGATTTGTTGCAGCCGCGCGGGCCTCGGCCCGGCGGTTCCCGGGCAGGCGTACCTGGGGATCGGAAAGCATCGCGTCCACCAGAGTCTCGACCCGATCAAGGTAGCGCTCCCGCCCCGCCAGGGCAGCGGGATCGATGGCAAGGAACGCCTGCCCCACCCGCGGACGATTGCCCTGCATGGAGAAAAAGGAGTCGGCCTCGAATCCGAAGGCGGCGCCGGTCAGCGCACAACAGATTAGCTCAAAGACGAGGGCCAGCATGGCGCCCTTGGCCCCGGCGATGGGGAACAGGCTCCCGCCGTCCAGGGCCGCCCGGGGATCGGTCGTCGGGTTTCCCTGGAAATCCAGCGCCCATCCCTCGGGAATGGTTTCCCCGCGCTGGGCCGCGAGCATGATCTTGCCTCGGGTTACGGTAGTCAGAGACAGATCCACGACCAAGGGATCCCGGTCCCGCCTCGGAAACACTGCCGCAACGGGATTGGTGCCAAAGATGGGCCGCTTTCCACCCCAGGCCGGGATTGCAGCGGGAGAATTGCTGAATGCGATGCCGACCGATCCCTGCTCCGCCACAGGCAGCAGGTGAATCCCGAGGGCCCCGATGTGTCCGCTGTTGGTGATCCCGGCAAAGCCAATGCCCAGTTCCCCGGCCCGCCGGATGATTTCCCCGACAGCCAGCCGGCAAGATGGGTAGGGCAGACCGTCCCGGTTGTCGATAAGGCAAACCCCGGCCTTCGAAGTCACCAAGACCGGTTCCGCAGTTCCGTCGGCTCGCCCATGGCGCAGCATGCCGCAATAGAAGGGAACCCGGGACACCCCATGGCTCGGGAGCCCCTGGAGGTCGGCTGCCACCAGGTTTTCCGCGGTGACGGCCGCCATGGAAGGCGCGGCGCCGGCAACTCGCAGCGCCAATGTCGCCAAAGCCTGCAAAGCTTCTGCGGAATGCCTGCCCATGGGCGCCGGGAAACGGCTTCGGAAGGCTACCCCTGCTGTCCCAGGAACGCCTTCTTGAGGCTTTCTTCGACCGGATTGTCGCCCAGCCACACCCGGAGCAGCGCCCGGTAGAACTCCTCGCCGGCAATGGGTTTGCCCCTGGCTTCCCCGTTCACCATTACCCGGGTTCCACTGTCGGGCAGGAAATCCAAAGCGATGACGTCGCCCTTCTTTGCTTCGCCGATGGAGGCCATGGTGCGGGTGAGTTCGCTGGTTTGGGGCTTCAGCTTGTCAAGAACCGCGGGCGGGTTGTTCTTTTCCATGCCCTCGATCAGCGCATTCACCAAATCGTCGGCCCCGAGATCGCGGAGCATGACCATGCTCACCCGCTTGGGTCCTCCCAGAGCGAGCACATCGGCCGTGTTGGATTTCTTTTCGGGAAGATAAAGGCCGGCCGCGTAGACCTTGAAGATCACCTTGGTTCGCAGTCCGGCCCCGTTGAGTACCAGCGCCGGCCCGCCTGGTCGTAATGTCGCCTTTTCCTCAAATTTCACCCCCGCCACTTCGGCCGCCAACGCGGCCGAGGTAAGCAGGGCCAACAGCAAGCCTTCCACCAATCTCATCGGGATTCTCCTGGGTTCAATGACTATCCTGCTCACGCGCTCTCGAAAAGTCGGGTGAGCACGAACTCCCGGTGGCCCAGCGCCTCGGCGGCGGTGAGCCTGCCGCCGGCCGTGCGCACCAACATGTCCAGCAGCGCGTCTCCTGCCTGGTCAAGGGTCAATTCCCGCCGCAGCAGACCCGAGACATCGGAATCAATATGTTCCCCCATGGTTCGCACCGTCCTGGGGTTGGCGCAGATCTTGATCACGGGAAGAATGGGATTACCGATCACGTTGCCCTGGCCGGTGGGAAAGTAATGAACGACGAACCCGGCTGCGGCGCACAAGGTCACCATCTCCGCCGCCGCGGAAGAGGAATCCATGAACCATAGGCCCGGTCCGTCAGGAGTCTCAGCCTTGTCCAAAACCCCGTCCACCATGCACTGGCGGCCGATCTTATGAATATTGCCGAGGGCTTTTTCCTCAATGGTGGTAAGGCCCCCGGCGATGTTGCCTTTGGTGGGCTGCGATTCGCGGAGATCGTTGGTCTTGTTACGGTTGATCATGTCCTGGTAGCGGTTGAACATATACATGAACCGCTCCCGAACCTGAGGCGTGCGGCAGCGAGCCGCGACCAAATGTTCCCCCCCAGTGAGTTCCGAAGTCTCGCCAAACAAAAGGGTTGCGCCCGCGACATACAGCTTGTCGAATGCGTTTCCCACCGCGGGGTTGGCACCGCAGCCGGACGTGGTGTCGGACTCTCCGCACTTGGCGGAAACCCATAGTTCCCGGATCGCGCACTCGCTCCGCTTGAACTCCGACGCCCATTGCACGAACTCCCGGGCCTTTTGGGAGGCGCGGCGGATGGTTTCGTGGTCGCCATGCCCCCCGATCCCGAAGCCGACCACAGGTTTCCCGGTCGACGCGATACCCGCCACGACGCGCCCGGTCCAGCCCTCCTCGATCCCGATCACCACCACGGCAGCCACGTTGGGATTTGCCCCGGTGCCAATCAAGGTGCGGAAATGCAGCTCCAGGTCCGCCCCGAATTGCAGGCGCCCATAGGGATGGGGAAGAGCAAGACACCCCTTAATATTGTGTGCGACCGCCTCAGCCGCCGCGTTGGCCAAGTCGTCCACGGGCAAGATGACGACGTGGTTCCGAACACCGATGCGGCCGTTTTCCCGCCGGTACCCCTGAAAACTGCCGCCCAAGAGGCTCAACATGCGTGCTTGGCCCCAAAACCGAAAGACCCGAATTCTGCGCATATCCCCGTGGAAACATGGGGGAGCCAGTACCTGAAGAACCCAAATCGGGCGGAGACCCGCGTTCCCGACGCCTCTGCCGGCGCGACCTTCTTCACCAGCGCCGCGTCTTCACATTGTGAACGTGGGCGAGTTCGCCCACCCCGATGTTCGCGGTGGCACGCCCGATGTCAGCGCCATACTTGATCACGACATCACCGTCGCCAAGACGCCTGAGGGCCAGCTTGTGGCCCAAGGGGATATCCTCGGCCGCCTGCAAGCGCGTCTCCCGGTCCTGTTCCAAGATCCAGCCGGTGAGTTCCTGGCCCGCCCTGACCCCTTCCACCACCACCACACCGACGGAATCCCGTTCGTCGTGCACGATGAAATGAATCAATTCCCCCTCCGTCCGGTTTTTGAACCCTAGCCTAGCATGGCGCCCCCGGACCCTTCCATTGTGCAGCGCGATGAGCGCCGTCCCCTAGAGTCGGTCCATTTCCAGCCGGATGAACTCCCGCAACCCACGATCCTTCAAAGATTTTTGGATACGCTCATATTGGCTGAGTGCGTCCACCCGATAGCCGGCGAGAGCCAGGCACCGGGCCGCCCCCCAGCGAGCGTGAACGGAAGCCGCGTCAGGGACTTTGAGGTCAAGCGTTACCGCCGCCTGAAGATAACGCTCCGCCGCCAAGCGGTATTCTCCATGTCCTTCTGCAATCTGCGCGAGCCGGGTCAGCGCTTCCCGCCGCGGGTTACCGGCGGCCCTGGCAGCCACGACAGCCAGCCAAGCCTCGGCTCTCTTGCTCTGCTCCTTGGTCAGCGCTCGCCGGGCGAGCCCCAGCAGCCCCTGAGCCCTCTCGTTCCCCAGCGGTTCGCTGCCGGCAAACACCGGCTCCAGTGCCAGGTCCGCATCATCGAAGCGGCCCGCTATCACGGCAGCCGAGGCGACCCGCATCCCCCAGGCTTCGGGGGAAACTCCGTCGGGTCCGGAAAGGCCGCGCCAGTATTCGCAAGCAAGCGCCGCCTCGCCGGCCGCCAGGGCAGCCTCGCCGAGGCTGCGCCGGGCGCCGGCAGGGAGGGCATCCATGGACAATTCACTCAGCCCAACGACGTAGCGCGCCGCAGCCAAGCCAAGTTTTTGGCGCTGCATCGATTCCAGCCACTGCTCGAGAGCGGCCTCCCGGATTACCGGGGAGCTTCCCCGCACTGACAGCACCGCCAGGATGGCTCGGGCCGAGGGCGGGCTGGAGGGCAACGTGCTGGCCGCCAGAGTGAGCCACGCTGAATCCTCGCCTCGCAACAGATGTTCACGATTAGCGATCTCGTCCGCAAACGCATCATATTGCTTTCGAAGCACCGCGGGACTGATGGCGTTCTCGGCACCGGGATAGTTAAGCAAATGCTCTAGGGCTTCGAGTTCCAGGCCCGCGTCACCCTCTTTCCCTGCCGCCTGCCCAAGCACCCGCCACCAATCGGCAGACGCGGCCTTCTTCAGTACCGCGCGGGCCTTGACGGTCGCGTTCTCCGGAGACACGAGTCCAGCCTCGAGTTCGACGAGCAAGCGCGGTGCGCTGCCGGCGTCCAAATAGACGAGCCAGGTTGCAGCTTCCCGGAACGCACCCTGCGCGGCCAGGCCGGCCGCGAAATGCTCACCCTCGGCCCGCGCCAGGGGCTGGTAGTCCTGCTGGAATCTGAGCATGGCGCGGTAAGCATCCGCCGGGCGCTTTTCTCCGAGGTAGGTGCCAATGACCATCATCCTCGAATCCCGGATTACTTCCGGCGGAAGCTCCCACTGCCAAAATAAACGCGCTAACAGGGAGCGGGCTTGGGCAGGCTCGCCGATCCGCGTTCCGGCACCGGCACCGGCAAGCAACGCGCGCCGAGCGAGGTCCGCTGGTGCGTCGTCAGGCAATGCGGATGCCCGCCTGAGCAGTTCCGCGGGACGGTCGAGGCCCTCAAGCAGCTGGATTCTCAGGGACTCCCATTCCGCCCAACGCGTCCGGTCGGCGCTCCGAGGTTGCAGCAGCTCCACTCTGGAAAGGGCCATTTCCGGGGCCCCTGCGTCAACCAGACGCTGGACGCCTGCCAGGACATCCGGCTCTTCCGAAGCGCCTGCCGCACCGACGCGAAGTGCCGCCAGCGCCACCAGTAGCAGGCGCCCGAATCCCCCAAAGGCAGCCATCAGGTCTGATCCGGAAAAAAAAGGCGGCCACCGCCGCCTCCTGGAATACTCGCTTAAACCCTATTCGCCGGCTTCAGAGCCGGAGCCGGAGCCGGAGAACTCGATCTTTTCCCGGATCCGGGCCTTCTTGCCAAAGCGTTGGCGCATGTAATAGAGCTTGGCCCGGCGGACATGTCCGCGGCGCTTGACCTCAATGGAGGAGATGAGCGGGGAATAGGTCTGGAAGGTGCGCTCCACTCCCTCACCGCTAGAGATCTTGCGCACGATAAACGAGGAATTGAGGCCGCGATTGCGTTTTGCGATCACCACGCCCTCGTAGGCTTGGTTCCGCTTACGGTCGCCTTCCACCACTGCGACATTGACTACCACGGTATCCCCCGGGGCAAATTCAGGGATGTTCTTGCCGATTCGGGCGATTTCTTCCTGCTCGATTTGTCTGATGATGTTCATCACTCACTCCTTGCTTCCGGACTCGTAATCCCTGCGGAACTCTTCCAACAAGCTTCGTTCTTCCTCGCTAAGCCCTCGCCGCTCCAGGATATCGGGCCGCCTCAGCCAGGTCCTTCCCAAAGCCTGCTTCAACCGCCACCGCGATATTTGCGCGTGGTGGCCCGAGAGCAGCACCGCAGGCACTGCTTCGCCCCGGTAATTCTCCGGGCGGGTATAGTGCGGGCAGTCCAGCAAGCCATCCGCGAAGGAGTCCTGGCTCGCNNCACCAAGCCTTGGTCTAGCAGCCGTCCCTGGGGCGACAGATAAACCACCCGGCTTTGGCCCGCCCCGGCTCGCGCCTGGCGTGCTTTCGCCGCGGCAATGGCCTTTTCCAGGGGCTCCGCCAGCATTACCATGCCGGGACCGCCCCCATAGGGACGGTCGTCCACTGTACGGTAGTTGTCCGAGGTAAACGCCCGCGGGTTCCACAAGACAAGCTCGTAGACTCCCCGCTCGGCTGCCCGCCCCGTGACCCCCGAGCGACGCACGGCGTCGAACATCTCTGGGAACAGGGTGATGACATCGACCTGGAGCGCCATGCTCCAGTCTCAGTAATCTTCGCCCCAGTCCACCGTGATGCGGCCGGCAACGCAATCCACGGTCTCGATCACGTGCCCGACAAACGGGATCAACCGTACACGGTCCCCGCTTACCTCCAGCACATCATTGGCTCCGGTTTCGATCATTCCTGTTACCGTGCCAAGGGATATCCCAAGCTTGTTGACCACGACCAGGCCCACCAAATCGGCCCAGTAATATTGGCCAGACCCGCTCGCCGGTAAATCCTGGCGCGGTACCGCGACCTGCAACCCCTTGAGTTGCACCGCCGCCTCCCGGTCGCTACAGCCCTGCAGGCGGACAATCAGCCCCCATCTGTGGAGATCCGCATCCGCCACCTGGACCCTCTGCCACGCGCCCGCGCCTTCGCGGCCCAACCACCAGTCCGGATAATCGAGCAGGGCATCCTGGGTTTCCGTAAAGGGACGCACATTTACCCATCCCTGTACGCCAAATGGGGCTCCTACCTGCCCCATGACCACCATCTGGTCAGGCTGCGTTTTCCGTCCCACCCGCCTGCCTGACCAGCCTTGCCACGGTGTCGGACACCTGAGCGCCTTTGATTTGCCAGTGCTTTAGGCGCTCCATGTCCACCCGTAGCTTCTCCTCGCCTTCTGCAGCACAGGGATTGTAGAAGCCCACGCGTTCCACAAAACGGCCGTCGCGGCGGTTGCGGGAGTCCGTTACCACCATACTGTAGAAGGGGCGCTTCTTCGCCCCACCGCGCGCCAGTCGGATCACAACCATGTTCGAAAATCCTTTATTGCCGGTGCCGAGCCAACCGGGGGTCCGGAACCGGAACGAAAAGGGCGTAATTCTACGCAGCTTTTCAGATGGTTGGCAAGGCGCCCGAAGAATCTGTGTCTCGTCCTGGCGACAGCCGAAGTTAGCGGAGAATCATTGCTTTGTCATAAGGAGAGGAGCGCCGGCGTCGCTTCGAGGCGACAAGGGCGATCCGGCCGCGATCGAGAGGCAATGGTCTTTGTGTGATTTGTCAACAACTTAAATCCGGTTCTGGTATTTGGCACAGGGTTTGCATAAGACGTTGCTCGCAGGAAAAGCAAGCCGGAGGCGATGATGAGGAAGCAGCAAGCTTGATTTCTCGGCAGATGGATCTAACCTGATTTCTTTAGGCCACCACAAGACATTGTCATGAAGTTGGCCTGTCACGAAAAGACCGGAGGTGCAACATGATTTCCTACCAGGAATGTCTCGATCTTTCGGGATTGGACGAGGAGATGGTGCGGGTAATCGCGGAGCGGGAGTGTCTGTCCGACATCGTCGCGGCCGAGTTGGGATTCACGTTGAGCCAGTCTACGGAAGGCATGCGCCGGCTGCGAAGGCTGATTCGCGACGACCTGCGCAAGGCAGCGTTCCGGGGAGACTTGGAGCGTTCTCTGCGTCTTAATCGGGCACTGGCCCGGCTCAACGCGATTCGCCGCGATGGCCGGGTAGCGATTCCGCGCGCGGTCTGACCGGCAGTGGCCCAGGGGCAACAAATGTTGTTTCGTTGCGCGGCCATCGGTCCCCAGCAGACTATCGCGGGCCAGGCAAAACCCCTTTGAGGTTTCGCATCATCTTCGCCATCCCGCCCTTGCTCACCAGTTTCATGACCTTTTGAGTCTGTTCGAACTGATTCAGCAAGCGGTTCACTTCCTGCACCGTTACCCCCGCGCCCGCCGCAATGCGCCGCTTGCGGGAGGCCTTGATGATGTCGGGGTTGCGGCGTTCCTTGGGTGTCATCGAATTGATGATTCCCTCAATGCGGGCCACCTGTTTGTCGCCGACCTGCGCCCCCTGGGCGGCTTGTGAGACCTGGGCCGGCAGTTTGTCCATCATCGAAGCTAGGCCTCCCATTTTGCGCATCTGCTGCATCTGCGCCTTGAAGTCTTCCAAGTCGAACCCCTTACCCGCTTTGAATTTCTTCGCGAGCTTTTCTGCTTCGTTGCGGTCTACGCTGCGCTGAACCTCCTCCACAAGGGTTAGCACGTCCCCCATGCCCAGAATGCGCGATGCCATGCGTTCCGGGTGAAACGCTTCCAGCCCATTCATTTTTTCGCCCACGCCGGCAAACTTGATAGGGCGCCCTGTTACCTGGCGCACCGAAAGAGCAGCCCCGCCCCGGGCATCGCCGTCGAGCTTGGTCAGGATGACGCCTGTCAACGGCAGAGCGTCGGCAAATGCCTTCGCGGTGTTCACCGCGTCCTGTCCCTGCATAGCGTCCACGATGAACAGGGTCTCTACGGGATTCAGGGTGTTCTCCAGTTCCCGGATCTCCTGCATCATGGCCTCGTCCACATGCAGGCGTCCCGCCGTATCAACAATCAACACGTCGAAATAGCCGCGGCGCGCGTGATCTAGTGCCGCGGCTGCAATGTCCAGGGGCCGCTGCCCTTCACCCGCCGGGAAGAATCCGGCGCCCAGATGGCGCGCAAGGGTTTCGAGTTGATGAATCGCAGCAGGGCGATAGACGTCGCAGGACACCAAAAGAACCTTTTTCTTCTGCTGCTCGTTCAACCACTTCGCGAGCTTCGCACAGGTCGTCGTCTTACCGGCGCCCTGCAAGCCCGCCATCAGGATAATGGCTGGTGGCTGTGTCGCGAGATCCAGGGTGCTGTTTGCCCCGCCCATCAGAGCCGCCAGTTCCCGGTGAACCACCCCGACCAGAGCCTGACCCGGCGTTAGGCTGCCCATGACTTCCTGTCCCAAGGCTTTCTCCCGGACATGAGTGATGAAGTCCTTGACCACCGGGAGCGCCACATCGGCCTCGAGCAAGGCCATTCGCACTTCGCGCAGCGCCTCTTGTACGTTCGATTCCGTGAGCCGGGCTTCTCCACGCAAGGTCTTGACGACCTGGGACAGACGCTGGGTGAGGTTATCAAACATTGTGTCGTCCTGAAATTGGGGCTTTGGTGTAGACTTACTCGCAGCGCATTCTGCCGCGATTATGCCTGTGATTTTAGCTCACCTCGCCGCCGCCCTGCTTTATTCGCTGCTCGGCTGGTACCTGTGGCGCACCAAGTGGCAGGGCCCGGGAGCAAGGACAGCCGGCTCTCCTATCCCATACGGGCTGGAGCGCTTCGCGATCCTAGCTCCCCTCATGATCCACGGATACATCCTTTATGCGACCATCTTTGTAGGACCCGGGCTAACTCTCGGGGTCGGACAGGCAGTATCGGCAGTCGTGTGGATTACTGCGGCCATTTATTTCGCCGCGAGTTTCTTCTACAGCCTTGAGGGACTGCAGACACTGTTGTCCCCGATAGCGGCGGTGGCGGTATTGTTGCCGCTATTGTTCCCCGAAGCGCATCCTTTGGCTAATACGGAGGTGCCTGCATTTCGCGTTCATCTGCTGATAGCGCTGCTCGCGTACAGTCTGTTTACCATCGCCGCACTCCATGCGCTGCTGATGGACTTGGTCGAGCGCCGACTCCACCACGCGGCGCGACCAACGGTGTTCGCCAATCTTCCCCCGTTGCTCACCATGGAGACGCTCCTATTCAGGGTACTATGGACCGGATTCATCCTGCTCACGCTCACCCTTGGCACCGGCATCGTGTTTTCTGAGGAAGTATTCGGCAAGGCGCTTCCTTTCACCCACAAGACTCTCTTCGGCTTCATCTCTTGGTGCATTTTTGCGGCCCTGCTGGGCGGTCGCTTGATTTACGGCTGGCGGGGAAGAGTGGCCGTACGCATGACTCTCGCGGGCTTCATTGCGCTCCTTTTCGCCTATGTTGGCAGCAAGTTCGTGCTTGAAGTAATCCTGCGCAGGTAATACGCCGGCCAGGCGGCTTCGGAAGACCTGGCGTCCTTCGGTCCTTATTCGGGAAATCCGCGCTTTGGATCAAATCTCGACCTATGTATTGCTGTTGACTCTGGCGGTACTGCTCCTGTTCTCCGGATTCTTTTCCATTTCGGAGACAGCGATGATGGCGCTCGACCGCTATCGACTCAGACATCTCGTGAAGCAGGGAAACCGGGCCGCACGGTTGACGGCGAGCCTACTGGAGAGAACCGATCGGCTTCTTGGCGTAATCCTGCTGGGGAACAACATTGTGAACGCCGCGGTTGCATTGCTTGTGGGAGAGATTGCGCGCCGCCAGTTGGGCGATAGCGAGATGGCGCTCCTGGCTGCTACCGGCGCGGCCGCTTTCTGCCTGCTGGTGTTCAGCGAGATCACCCCCAAGGTGGTCGGAGCCACGTATCCGGAGCGCATTGCGCTTCCCGCAAGCTTCCTGCTGGCTCCCATGTTGAGGGTCGCGCACCCCTTGATCCTGGTATTGAATTTGTTCGTTGGCGCTATGCTCAGGGTTGCTGGCCTCAAACCCGGTTCCGGAGACAGGGAACGACTGCTCACGCACGAGGAACTGAGGACCCTAGTGCTGGAGGCCGGCCATTTTATTCCCAAGAAGCACCAGAGCATCCTGCTCAACCTGTTTGACTTGGAACGAATCACCGTTGACGATGTCATGGTGCCACGCAATCAGATCGAGGCCATCGACTTGGACGCAGAACCCCAGCGCATTCGCAATCAGATTGCCACCTGCTATCACACGCGTCTTCCGCTGTTCTCCGGGTCTCTGGAGAATGTGGTGGGTATGTTGCACGTTCGAACAGTCCTCAATCTCCTGCAAAACGAGGAAATCAGTTCCGGCACGCTGCGCGAAATCATGCGGGAGCCTTACTACATACCCGAAGGTACGCCTCTGTTCACTCAGCTTCAAAACTTCCAGGAGAATCAGGCCAGAGTCGGTCTCGTGGTTGACGAATACGGGGAGCTCAAGGGGCTTGTCACCCTGGAGGATATCGTCGAAGAAATCATCGGAGAATTCACTACCCACTCTCCGATACGGGCAGCAGGAATTCTGCAGCAGCCCGACGGAAGTTGGCTGGTGGAAGGAACCTCAACGTTGAGGGAGCTCAATCGAAAACTAGGCTTAACGTTGCCGCTGGACGGCCCCAAGACGCTCAATGGCCTGATCCTCGAGCATTTTCAAGACATTCCGGAGGCTGGCACCAGCGTCAAGATCGCCGGCTATCCGATGGAAATCGTTCAGACCCAGGACCGAGTGGTAAAGGTGATTCGAATCTTCCCTTCCCTGGAAATCGGTCAGTGACCCCGCGAGTGTCTTTACAAACCGGCAGGACAGGTGCATTATCTTTAAAATTCATGATCTAACCTTACAATCTTAACTTATGGTCGCAACAACGGCGCAGGGGAACCTGAGTGGACTTGCCCGCGCCCTGATTAGTCAACGGCGTCTGCCCGCAAACGACGCTGAAGCCATCCAGTCGGCAGCCAACACCGCCCACAACAGCTTTGTCACGCAACTCATTCAGAGCCGCGTCATGACGGCGCTGGAAGTGGCCGAGTTCGCCTCCCAAACCTTCGGCCTGCCATTGCTGGACATCGACTCGCTGGATCCTGAGCAACTGCCCCTGGAAGTTCTGGATCGCAAGATTGTCGAGGCGAGGCGCGTCGTCGCGCTGCACCGGCGCGGCAACCGGTTGACGCTCGCCGTCTCCGACCCCGGTCAGCTCCAAGCGCTCGAGGAAGTTCAGTTCCAGACCGGCTTAGTGGTCGATCCGGTGATCGTTGAAGATGACAAGCTGGGGGCGTTGGTCAAGCGACTGGCAGAATCCGCCGATACGCGCCTGAGGAAGCTGATCGATGAAGAAGTCAGCCTCGAATTTCAAGCCGAGAATGAGGATGAGGAGCCTCCCGCGATCTCGGAAGTGGATGACGCGCCGGTGGTCAGATTCCTGCAGAAGATCCTGCTCGACGCCATCAATATGGGGGCTTCTGATATCCACTTCGAACCTTATGAAAGGTTCTTCCGGATCCGCTACCGGATCGACGGGATCTTGTACGAGGTCTCCCAGCCGCCGGTTTCTCTCAAGGAGAAGATTGCTTCGCGCATCAAGGTCATTTCGCGGCTCGATATTTCGGAAAAGCGGGTCCCGCAGGACGGGCGGATGAAGTTGAACCTTTCCAAGAACCGCGCCATCGACTTCCGCGTAAGCACCCTCCCCACGCAATTCGGCGAGAAAATCGTGGTGCGGATTCTGGACCCCGCCAGCGCAAAACTGAGCATTGAAATCCTTGGCTACGAGCCGGATCAGCTCGAGCAACTTATGCACGCGATAAACCGTCCGTATGGAATGATCCTGGTCACCGGCCCAACCGGCAGCGGCAAGACGCTCTCGCTCTACAGCTGCCTCAATCTTCTCAACAAACCCGGCATCAACATTTCCACCGCCGAAGACCCAGCGGAGATCAATCTCGCCGGCATCAACCAAGTGAACATCAACGAGAAGGCTGGCCTCACCTTTGCGAGCGCCCTCAAGGCATTTCTGCGGCAGGATCCGGACGTGATCATGGTGGGAGAGATCCGGGATACCGAAACCGGAGAGATCGCCATCAAGGCAGCCCAGACTGGACACTTGGTTCTGGCCACGGTGCACACTAACGATGCCCCCTCGACCCTTACCCGGCTGGTCAACATGGGGATCGCGCCGTTCAACGTGGCTAGTTCCGTGATCCTGATCACAGCGCAGCGGCTTGCCCGTAGGCTATGCTCCTGCAAGAAACCCGAGAAGATTCCTCCTGAAGCGTTGATCCGCGCAGGCTTTTCCGAGGAAGATCTGGACGGATCGTGGCAGCCTTATGGACCTGGCGGCTGCGAACTGTGCAAGGGGAAGGGTTACAAGGGGCGGGTCGGTATCTACCAGGTCATGCCCGTTTCGGAGGAAATGCAGCGAATCATCATGACCAATGGCAACTCCATAGACATCGCAGATCAGGCCCATCGGGAAGGGGTCCGGGATCTGCGCCAGTCGGGACTGCTCAAGGTGAAGCAGGGGATCATCTCTCTCGAGGAAGTGGAAGCCGTCACCAACGAATAGGGAAGACGCCATGGCTACCGCGGTCGCAAGAAAGGAAACTAAGGAGTTCGTGTTCAGTTGGGAGGGACGCGATAAGTCTGGAAAAGTCGTCAAGGGCGAGATGCGGGCCGGCGGTGAGGCCCTGGTCAACGCGATCCTTCGGCGCCAAGGAATCAACGTCCTCAAGGTCAGGAAACAGCGCACCAGCCGCGGCCGACGGATCACGGACAAGGACATCACTTTCTTCACCCGCCAGCTGGCGACCATGATGAAGTCCGGAGTGCCGTTGCTTCAAGCCTTCGACATTGTCGGCAAAGGCCATGGCAACCCGTCTGTCGGGCGCCTCCTCCTCGAAATCAAGACCGAAGTGGAGACCGGATCCAGTCTCGCCCAGGCTTTCCGCAAGCATCCCCTCTATTTTGATGCCCTCTTCTGCAACCTAGTGGCCGCAGGCGAAGCCGCGGGCATTTTGGACAACCTGTTGGACCGCCTGGCAACTTACAAGGAGAAGATTCTAGCCATCAAGGGCAAAATCAAGTCCGCCCTGTTTTACCCCGTGGCTGTCATCGTCGTCGCTTTCATCATCACCGCAGTCATCATGATCTGGGTGATCCCCGCCTTCAAGGATCTGTTTTCTAGTTTTGGAGCGGATCTTCCTGGGCCAACGCTTTTCGTGATGGCGGTATCGGATATATTCGTTGAGTGGTGGTGGGCGATCTTCGGCGCTATTGGCATCGGCCTCTACGCGTTCTTCTACGTCTGGAAGCGCTCCACCAAGATGCAAATGATCATGGACCGCCTGTTACTGAGAATTCCGATATTTGGCCCCGTGATTCGCAAGGCCACTATTGCCCGCTGGACCCGCACGCTTTCCGTCATGTTCGCCGCTGGTGTTCCACTGGTTGAAGCCCTCGATTCGGTCGCCGGCGCTTCCGGCAATTATGTCTATTACGAGGCCACCAAGAAGATACAGAGCGAAGTTTCCACGGGTACTAGCCTCACGGCCGCCATGCAGAATACAGAAGTTTTCCCGAGCATGGTGCTTCAGATGTGCGCCATTGGCGAGGAATCTGGCTCCCTTGATGCCATGCTCGGCAAGGTCGCAGACTTCTTCGAGCAGGAGGTGGACGACGCGGTGGAGGCGCTCTCCAGCCTGATGGAGCCTATTATCATGGTTGTCTTAGGGACCCTGATTGGGGGCATGGTAATTGCGATGTACCTTCCGATCTTCAAATTGGGTCAGGTCGTCTGAGTTCACTCGACGAAGATTCAGGTTCGACATTCATCAACGCGCCTAGCACCGTTACTGAGGTGCTAGGGGGACACGCGACGCCGCGTCCCTAGATTCCGATCAACCGGCAGGTCTGATTTGCCGCTCCCATCAGATTCTCCGTGACTGACCTAGCACAATTTTTTCAGACCAGCCCTGGCTTATTGGCGGTCGTCAGTGGTCTGTGTGGGCTCATGGTCGGAAGCTTCCTAAATGTTGTAATCCACCGCTTGCCGAAGATGATGGAGCAGGCATGGCGGGCGCAATGCGCGGAACTGCGGCAGGAACCCTCGCCGGAGATACCTGTTTATGACCTGATGCGCCCCCGCTCTAGTTGTCCACATTGCGGACATCAGCTCGCGGCCGTGGAGAATGTCCCGATCCTGAGCTACGTCTTTCTTAAAGGTCGTTGTGCGGCGTGCAGAAAGCCGATCGGATTGCGCTACCCGCTGGTTGAGGCATTAAGCGGCCTCTTGTCGGCGTACACGGCATGGCGATTTGGGTTCAGCATGGTGGCCGCGGGCGCTTTGGTATTCGTCTGGGCCCTTATCGCCCTGACTTTCATCGACCTGGACACCCAGCTTTTGCCCGACAATATCACTCTCCCCCTGCTTTGGACAGGATTGCTCCTCAACTTGGGCGGCACGTTCACAGACCTGCAGTCTGCCGTGATAGGTGCGGTGGCGGGCTACCTCGTACTGTGGTCAATCTACTGGCTGTTCAAGATCGCTACGGGCAAGGAGGGAATGGGTTTCGGGGATTTCAAATTGCTAAGTGCGATCGGGGCCTGGCTCGGCTGGAAAATGCTGCCTGTCGTTATTCTACTTTCATCTGCAGTTGGTGCCATCGTGGGCATAGCGCTCATCGTTGTTGCACGTCGCGGCAGAAACGTTCCGATTCCCTTCGGCCCTTACCTCGCGGGGGGGGGATTGATCGCCCTTTTTTGGGGAGAACACCTTTTTAATTGGTACCTCGGGTAGATGGCGCGGCTGGTGGTAGGTCTCACCGGCGGGATTGGCAGTGGCAAGAGCGCAGCCGCCCACTTGTTCCGGGAGCTGGGCGCCGCGATTGTGGATGCGGATGAAATCGCCCACGAGCTCACGTCGGCAGGGGGAGTCGCCATTCCAGCGATTCGCGACACACTTGGCCCGCAGTTCATAGACGGGAGCGGCGCGCTTGACCGGGAACGGACCCGGACCCGAGTGTTCTCGAATCCAAGGGTGAGGAAGGCCCTGGAAACCGTCCTTCACCCGATGATTCGCCGCGAAGTCATCCAGCGTGTATCGGAAAGTCGCGGGCGCTATGTTGTCGTAGTCATACCGCTGCTGTTCGAAACGGGCGGGTATTCTGGGTTGCTCTCGCGCATTGCGGTCGTAGATTGCCCGGAGGCACTACAAATCGCGCGCACCAGAAGCCGCAGTGGGCTGTCGGAATCCGCAATTCGGTCAATCATGTCCACCCAAGTACCACGATCGACGCGCCTCGCCGGCGCCGACGATGTTCTCAATAATCTGGGCAGCCTTGAGGAACTTGGGGCCCAGGTGAGGGCGCTGCATGAGAAGTACCTCCGCATTGCCTCGCTTTGTGACGCCGGGAACCCATGACGGTTTGTAAAAATTCGCTTTGTGGCGCAGAATCCGAGGGCAGCGAAATGCCCCTCCGTCTTTACCCGTTGTGATCACTTACGAGTATCCCCTCCACGAGCGAATCCGCACGCTGCTGCGGCTGGAAGACCTGTTCGATCGTTCGCTGTACTTCGCTGCAAGACAGGAATCACTCGAACACCATGTTTCGCTGATCTCCCTTTTTGAAATCTTGGAGGTCGCAAGCCGTGCTGACCTAAAGTCGGATCTACTGCAGGAACTTGAGCGGCAGCGGCAGGCGCTGGAATCGCTTAGGGGGAATCCCGTGATCGCCGAGGACGCGCTCGCAGAGTTTCTTCGGGACATCGATGCCACAACCCGCGGCCTCCTGGAGATGCCTGGCAAAATTGGCCAGCACCTAAGGGACAATGATTGGCTAATGAGCATCAAGCAACGTACTTCGATCCCCGGAGGCGTTTGTGAGTTTGATCTTCCGTCGTACCACTATTGGCTACACATGGACGTGGCGGTGAGGCGTCATGGACTGATGGAGTGGCTCTCGCCCATGCTCCCCATCCGCGACGGGATCGGGATCGTGCTCAGGCTGTTGCGGGAAAGCGGGAAGACAACTAGGCAGGCCGCATACGGTGGCGTGTATCAACAAATGATGACGGGCCGGGTGGCGCAGATGCTGCGGCTAAAGGTCAGCAGGGAACTCCCCTGCGTCCCCGAGATTAGTGCCAATAAATACGCGCTGAACATCCGCTTCATTGCATTTTCCGACTCGGGGCGAACCAAGATATGTGAGGGTGATCTTGAATTTGAGCTTACCTTCTGCAGTCTTTGAATAATGACATGCCTCACAGCGTCGCCTCTAATGTTGGCGATTTGTCCTCAGTGCGGTCACTCCGTAATTTGGAGCTCCGCAATCCCGTCGCACACATTATTTTAACTGCCGTGCAGATTGCTCGATCTTGGCAAGTGGGCGATGGAGGATTACCGGAGGCCCGATTCGCGCCATCCCTGGCGGATGCTGGCCTTGCCACCCATTAGGCCGTCAGTTCTCCCAGACCTGACGAATCGCGGCAATTCCGTGGGCTCCGTGCTGCCAAGCGTGCTCCAGATCGGCCTGCCTCATGCCACCTATGGCGTAAACGGGTAAAGGGTAGTCACGAATCCAGTTCTCGAATCTTCCCCAACCGAGATCCACCGCCCCGGGATGGGACGACGTCCGTCTCACCGGACCCAGCACCACGAAGTCCAGCCCAAGCTCTCTCGCCCGTTTAAGTTCCTGAGGATCGTGGCAGGAAGCTCCACACCATTCCACCTGCGGGCGCCCGGTCACCTGCATCAGTTGATCCGCGGAAAGGTGCACGCCGTCGGCACCGGCCTCATCGCTAATTGCCGGCGCCCCGTTGATTATCACCTTCGTTCCGTAGGGACGCGCCAACGATACGACCGCCTTCGCAAAAGTCACTAGGGACTGCGGATCCATCCACTTCTCCCGCACCTGGAGCATTCGCAGGCCCTTGGCCATGGCCGCTTCCAGCAATTCCAGCAACCGCCCCTCACCGTGGCGGTTCGCCGCAGTTATCCCGTAGAGCGGGGGTAGTTGCAGGGCCCGCAGTATGGGCCCGTTGGCCGGCAGCAACGGGTTTACTGAAGGCGCCTCCGCCCGCTGCCAGTTCAGTTCCTGATTTTCGTGCCCGTGAGGCTCGCCATGCCAGCGCGAGACTCTAAAGAATTTCAGCCGTACCGAAGCATGAGGATAGTCGAAACAGCGCGTAATCCATGGATATGCCCGCTCCACCGTGATCCCGATCTCCTCCCGCAACTCCCGCTCCAGAGCTAGGCACAGATCTTCCCCTGATTCGACCTTTCCTCCGGGAAACTCCCAGTACCCGGCATAAGCCTTGCCGGCTGGTCGCTGGGCAAGCAGAAAACTTCCGTCGGGCCTCAGTATCACCGCCGCCACCACTTCAAGCGGCCCCTGTTGACCGTTCATCGGGGCGATACGAGGTGCCGGCTCCCCGCCCAATCGCGCGCGAACTGCCACGCCACTCGGCCGCTTCGTGAACCCCGCGCAAGTGCCCACTGAAGCGCGGCCCGTTCCACGTCACTATTGTGGGAATCCCGCACACCCAACCGCCGAAGCCAATGTTCCACGATTCGGAGGTACTCCTCCTGCGAGAACGGATGAAAAGACACCCAGATCCCAAAGCGATCGGAAAGCGAAATCTTTTCTTCCACCGACTCCCCCGGATGAATTTCATCGCCCACACGATGGGCCTCCAGATTCTCCGCCATATACTCGGGCATCAAATGTCGCCGGTTAGAAGTGGCGTAGACCAGAACGTTGTCGGAGGGAGCCGCAACCGATCCGTCCAGAACCGCCTTCAACGCCTGGTAGCCCGGCTCCTCCGCGGCGAAGGAAAGGTCGTCGCAAAACACGACGAAGCGCTCGGGTCTGGTGCCCACATCATCGACGATTTCAGGAAGGTCAAGCAGATCGTGCTTTCCCACTTCGATCAGGCGAAGCTTTCTCCTTGAGTACTTGTTAAGCAGCGCCTTGACAAGAGAGGACTTGCCAGTGCCCCTGGCACCGGTAAGCAGCACGTTGTTGGCGGGATAGCCGGCGACAAAATGGCGCGTGTTGCGATCGACTTTCTCCTTTTGCGCGTCAATCCCCCTAAGATCGTCCAAGGCTATGCGATGTGGATTCAGCACGGGCCGCAGCCCCCGTCCCGTGCGACGATTCGTCCAACGAAACGCAATGGAGGATGACCAGTTGAATTCGGAGCTTTGCGGGCAGACAAGCGCCTCGAGTCGTGACAGCAAGGTCTCGGCCCGCGCCGTCAGTCTTTCGAATTCATCCATTGCCGGTTTCAGGTTCGATAGTCCGCGTTGATCCGGACATAATCGTAGGAGAGATCACAGGTCCAGACAGTAACCTCGTCCTGTCCACGACCGAGTTCAACGCGGATGGTGATCTCCGACTGTCGCAGGATCCTCTGACCATCCTCCTCCCGGTAGCCGGACGCACGTCCCCCGAGCTCCGCGACCAGGGTGTCATCCAGAAAGAGGCGAAGCAATCCGACGTCAAGATCGGCTATTTCGGCGTGACCGATCGCCGCGAGTATGCGCCCAAGGTTTGGGTCTGACGCGAAGAAGGCAGTCTTGACCAAAGGTGAATGGGCTATGGAATAAGCGACGCGCCGGCATTCCTCCTCGCTCCTGCCGCCGACAACCCGCACCTCGATGAACTTGGTCGCCCCTTCCCCATCGCGGACGATGGCCTGTGCAAGGTCCGTCGCGACTTCGGTAACCGCTTCCCTTAAGGCGATATATTCGGCCGCTGCCGGTGACCTGACCTCGGGCAGAGTTGACTTGCCGGTTGCCATGAGCATGAACGCGTCGTTGGTGGAGGTGTCGCCGTCGACCGTGATGCGATTAAAGGTGCGGTCCGTCACTTCTCGTACTAGTCGATCGAGGGCAGGCTTGCTCACCGCCGCATCGGTCGCCACGAACGCCAACATCGTAGCCATATCCGGACGAATCATGCCGGCACCTTTGGCGATGCCAGTTACCACGACCCGTTGCCCACTCAAAGCAACAATTCTCGACGCGGCCTTGGCCACGGTGTCGGTGGTCATGATGGCCTCGGCGGCCCTTCCCCAATTGGTCTCGCTGAGGTCAGCAACACATATCGGCAATCCGGCAACAACACGGTCGACCGGCAGCGGCTCCATGATCACCCCGGTTGAGAATGGCAGGATCTCGGCGGGAAGGCAGCCGAGAAGAGCGGCGGCGGCATCACAAGTAAGGTAGGCCCGTGCCAGACCGTCTTCCCCGGTACCCGCGTTGGCATTGCCGGTGTTGACGACGAGCGCCCGAGTTGGACGCCCGGATGCCAGATGCTCTCTTGAAATCACCACCGGGGCCGCGCAAAAACGGTTTTTGGTGAAAACTCCGGCGACGCAGCTTCCCTCCGAGAGGCTGATAAGCACAAGATCCTTCCGGCTCGGCTTCCTAATCCCGGCTTCCGCCACTCCAAGCATCACCCCCTTAACAGGAATAAGGACCAGTGGATCAGGCGGATCGAGCCTTACAGCCATGGCGCATCGTGGAACTGCCCGATTATTAAAGAGAAGGGCAGACGCACTGTTTGAAGCGCGTCGGCAAATCCTGCCTCAAGCCAGTCTTCCGTGACATAGCTTGTACTTCTTCCCCGAGCCGCAAGGGCAGGGATCGTTACGGCCGACCTTTTGCCCGCCCCGCACAAACGGCGCCGACTTAGCCTCGGAGTCTTCCCCCGCAGGAGAGGTCATTGCCTCCTCGTAACTCGCGTGGTGATACTCTAAGTTCTCCGGGGGCGGTTCCGGCTCGACGGCCTCCACATCCTGCTCGCTGCGGATCTGAACTGTCATGAGGATTTGGGTAACATCCCGCCTGATGCGTTCCAGCAGGTCGGCAAACATGCTGAAGGCTTCTTTCTTGTATTCCTGAGTCGGGTTCTTCGCCGCGTACCCGCGGAGGTGGATCCCCTGCCGCAAGTAATCCAACGCCGCCAAATGCTCCCGCCAGCGCTGATCCAGGCTTTGAAGCATTATCATGCGCTCAAACTGGTGCATGTTCTCTGCACCCACCAATTCCACCTTTTTCCCATAGGCCTCGGCAGCCGCGGCAACGATTCGCTCTCGCAGGGTCTCTTCATGCAGCTCCGGCTCCTCGTCGAGCCATTTCTTCACCGGCAGCTGGAGCTGCAGCTCACCGGCAATCCCCTTTTCAAGCCCGGGCACGTCCCATTGTTCCTCTACACTGCCAGGGGGAATGTGCTGGCTGATGATGCCGTTGATCATGTCCGCGCGCAACGCGGAAATGGTTTCCGAGATATCCGTGCTCTCCAGCAATTCGTTGCGCTGGGCGTAGATCACCTTACGCTGATCATTGGCAACATCGTCATACTCCAGGAGGTGCTTGCGGATATCGAAGTTGCGGGCCTCAACCTTGCGTTGCGCGTTCTCGATGGCGCGCGTGACCCAGGGATGCTCGATAGCTTCGCCTTCTGGCATCTTGAGCCGATCCATAATGGCCGCCACGCGGTCTGAGGCAAAAATCCGAAGCAAGGGATCCTCCAAGGACATGAAGAAACGGCTTGAGCCGGGGTCCCCCTGGCGTCCCGACCGGCCTCTCAGCTGGTTGTCGATGCGGCGCGATTCATGCCGCTCCGTGCCTACGATGTGGAGACCACCAGCTCCCACCACCTGTTCGTGGAGTTTTTGCCACTCCGACTTCAGCACGGCTATTCTTGCCGACTTCTCGCCATCGTCCAGTGATTCGTTGCCGCGTATGGCGTCAATCTCCCGGTTAACGTTACCTCCCAAGACGATGTCCGTACCGCGGCCCGCCATGTTTGTCGCGATGGTAATCACGCCGGGGCGCCCAGCCTGAGCCACGACCTCGGCCTCGCGAGCGTGCTGCTTGGCGTTCAGAACCTGGTGCGGAAGCCCCTCCTTGGTAAGAAGACCGGCCAAAAACTCGTTGCTTTCGATGGAAGTGGTTCCCACGAGCACGGGCTGCCCACGCGTGTGGCAATCCTTGATGTCCTCAATCACTGCCTTGTGCTTTTCCCGCGCCGTGCGATAGACCTTGTCCATATGGTCGAGTCGGATCATGCGCTTGTGGGTGGGGATGACCACCGTCTCAAGGCCGTAGATCTGCTGGAACTCGTAGGCCTCGGTATCGGCGGTACCGGTCATACCTGCCAGCTTCTTGTACATACGAAAGTAATTCTGGAACGTGATCGAGGCGAGAGTCTGGTTTTCCTTCTGGATCGGGACCCCCTCCTTGGCCTCAACGGCTTGGTGCAGGCCATCCGACCAGCGTCGTCCCGCCATCAAGCGGCCGGTGAACTCGTCAACGATGATGACCTCGCCATTCTGAACCACGTAATGCTGGTCCCGGTGATACAGCGCATGGGCACGCAACCCCGCGTACAGGTGATGCATAAGCATGATGTTCGCGGGATCGTAAAGACTGCTGCCGGGGGCCAGGATGCCCGCCGAAGACAATAGCTGCTCTACCCTCTCGTGCCCGTCTTCGGTAAGCAGAACCTGCTGTGCTTTTTCATCAACGCTGAAGTCGCCGGGGCCGTTCTCCTGCTGCTGACGCGTCAGGGCGGGGATGACCTGGTTCATGCGGACGTAGAGGTCAGTTGTGTCCTCGGCCTGGCCGGAGATTATGAGCGGCGTTCTCGCCTCATCGATCAGAATAGAGTCCACCTCATCGACAATGGCGTAGCTAAGAGGGCGTTGAAAACGATCCTCGGGGCGCGTCGCCATGTTGTCCCGCAGGTAATCGAA
>DKBC01000218.1 GCA_002451065.1 Betaproteobacteria bacterium UBA6910 | reverse complement strand
GACGCGGTGATCGCCACCAACACCACCCTCTCGAGGCAAGGCGTGGAGGGTCTGCCCCACGCCAATGAAACCGGCGGACTGAGCGGAGCACCCCTCGCGCCGCGCGCCACCGAAGTCATCCGGCTGCTGGCCCGGGAGCTCGCCGGGGCCCTGCCCATCATCGGCGTCGGCGGAATCCTGAGCGGGCAGGATGCGCGGGAGAAGATGGCGGCCGGGGCGAGCCTGGTCCAAATCTACACCGGGCTCATCTACCGCGGACCGTCCCTGGTGCGGGAGATTGCGGCAGAGCTGGCGCGATCTCCCTAGCCTCCGGACTTATTCAGAAAACTCATATACATACGCAATCAACGGGGTTGAACCCAAGGGGCGAAAACGGGATAATTGCGGCCTCGCGTCATGGAACAGTACCTCCTCATTTTGATCAGCACGGTGTTCGTGAACAACATCGTGATGGTCAAGGTCCTCGGCCTCTGCCCGTTCATGGGGGTCTCCCGCAAACTGGAGACCGCCATGGGCATGGGATTGGCCACGACCTTTGTCCTGACCCTGGCCTCGGGCGCTAGCTACCTGATCAACCGCTACCTGCTCGGTCCCGATCTCGCCTACCTCACGACCCTTTCCTTCATCGTGGTGATCGCCGGCATCGTNNATCACCACCAACTGCGCGGTGCTGGGCATCCCGCTCCTGAATGCCCAGGAAAAGCACGGGTTCGTGGAATCCCTGTTCTTCGGTGCCGGGGGCGCCGCGGGTTTCACCCTGGTGCTGGTGCTGTTCGCCGCCATGCGCGAGCGCCTCGAGGGTGCCGACGTTCCGCCGGTGTTCCGCGGTTCCGCCATCGCCATGATCACGGCCGGGATCATGAGCCTGGCTTTCATGGGTTTCTCGGGACTTGTGAGGTGAAGCGTCGATGCTGACGGGCATAATCATCGTCGCCGGAATCGCCGCCGTGCTGGGCGCGCTGCTGGGCTATGCCGCCATCCGCTTCCGGGTGGAGGGCAACCCGGTGGTGGCGGAGATCGACAAGATCCTGCCCCAGACCCAGTGCGGCCAGTGCGGCTTCGCCGGCTGCCATCCCTACGCCGAAGCCATTGCCGAAGGCCAGGCCGACATCAACCGCTGCCCGCCGGGCGGCGAGCGCAATATCCGGCGCCTGGCCGACCTGCTAGGCGTCGAATTCAAGCCCTTGAGCGATGACGTCGCGGAACCCAAACCCAGGTCGCTGGCGGTGATCGACGAATCCCTGTGCATCGGCTGCACCCTCTGCATCCAGGCCTGCCCGGTGGACGCCATTCTCGGCGCCTCGAAGCAGATGCATACCGTCATCGCATCCGAATGCACGGGCTGCGAGCTGTGCCTGCCGCCCTGCCCGGTGGATTGCATCCGCATGGTGCCGATCAAGGAAGATCTGGGCAACTGGCGCTGGAAGTACCCGGCCAATCCCCTCAGGGCCGCGTGATGAGAAAGCTTCACTCCTTCTCTGGCGGCATTCACCCGCCCGAGCACAAGGAGCAATCCACCCGCGAACCCATCGCCCAGGCGTCCCTGGCCTCCCGCCTCATCGTACCTCTGCAGCAGCACATGGGCGCCGTGGGCGACCCGCTGGTACGGAAGGGTCAGCGCGTGCTCAAGGGCCAGCCCCTGGCCGCGGCAGCAGGGGCATTTTCCGCGGCAACCCATGCGCCCACCTCCGGCATGGTGAGCGCCCTCGAGCTTCACCCCGCGCCCCATCCCTCGGGTCTCCTCGCCCTGTGCGCGGTCATAGAACCCGACGGCGAGGACCGCTGGACGGAGCACTCGCCCCTGGACTGGCGCAATGCGGATCCCCAGGCAACGCTCGCCCGTCTGCGGGACGGCGGCGTGGTGGGACTGGGGGGCGCCGTGTTTCCCACCGCGGTCAAGGCCCGTGGCAATGGCCGGCCCGTTGACACGCTGATCATCAACGGCGGCGAGTGCGAGCCTTACATCACCTGCGACGACATGCTGATGCGGGAACGCGCCCCGGAGATCTCTCGCGGCATCGAGATCCTGCAGCGCCTCACCGGCGCGCGTGAAGTCGTGGTGGGTATCGAGGACAACAAGCCCGAGGCCGTCGCCGCCATGGAAGCCGCGTGCGGCGCCAGCGCCATTCCCATCCAGGTCGAACCAGTCCCAACGCTGTATCCCGCCGGCGGCGAAAAACAGCTTATCAAGGTCATCACCGGGCGCGAGGTCCCGTCCCGGGGGCTGCCCGCGGAAGTGGGCGTGGTGTGCTTCAACGTCGCCACCGTCTACGCGGTCTATCGCGCCGTGGAACTGGGCGAGCCCATGGTCTCGCGGGTGGTGACGGTCACGGGCAACGTGCACGCTCCCCGAAATTTCGAATGCCTGCTGGGCACGCCGGTGGGGGAACTGGCCGCTCTCGCCGGCCCCTGCGTGGACACCGACGGCTTCATCATGGGTGGGCCGCTCATGGGTTTTCCGCTGCCCTCCGACGCCGTGCCGGTGGTGAAGGCGACCAACTGCGTCATCGCCTCCTCCGAGGCGCTGTTTCCCAAGCCGCCGCCGCCCATGCCCTGCATCCGCTGCGGCCGCTGCGCAGAAGCCTGCCCAGCCGGCCTCCAGCCCATGGACCTGTATTGGTTCGCGAAGGCCCACAACCTGGCGAAGGCGGAGGAGTTTTCCCTGTTCGACTGCATCGAGTGCGGGTGCTGCGACTACGTGTGCCCGAGCCACATTCCCCTCGTCCAGTACTACAAGTTCGCGAAGGGCGAGATCCGGACCCTGGCGCAGGAGAAGGAAACCGCTGACCGGGCCCGCCGCCGCCACGAGTTCCGCCAGTACCGCCAGGACCGCGAGAAGCAGGAGCGCGCAGCCAGGCTCGCGAGCCGCGCTCCCGGCGCGAAGAAGGCCCCCGCCACGCCAGAGGCGCTGGCGGAATCCCAGGAAGCCGAATGACCAGCGCTGCCATGGTCCGGCCGAAGGGCCGCCCGAGCCCCGGCCGCCCCACCGTCGCGAGCCCATGACCCTGGTCGCGGAGCAGGCTTCGGTCTCCCGCATCATGTTCCAGGTGCTGGCGGCCCTGGTGCCGGCGGTCGCCGTCTACGTCTGGTATTTCGGTCCCGTCATTTTGGTGCAGCTCGGTCTGGCCAGCGCCGCCGCCCTGTTGTCGGAAGCCGTGATGCTCCGGCTGCGGAGCTATCCGGTGGAGCCGTTCCTGCGCGACGGGAGCGCACTGGTCACCGCCTGGCTCATCGCCCTCTCCTTCCCGCCCCTGGCGCCGTGGTGGCTGACCGTCACGGCCACCGTCTTCGCCATCGTGGTGGCCAAGCACCTGTACGGCGGCCTCGGCAACAACCTGTTCAACCCCGCCATGGTGGGCTATGCGGTCGCCATTATTTCGTTTCCGCTGCAGATGACGCGCTGGAGCGCGCCCACCGCGCTGGCGGCGGTTCCCCTGGGATTTGCGGAGCAAGTCGCCTACGTCTTCGGCGGCGGGCTCCCCGCGGGCCTGGGCCTCGACGCGGTGACGCTGGCCACGCCCCTGGATACCCTCAAGACCCATCTTGCCCTGGGTGAGGCCGCCGGCGACATCATGAAGATGCCGGTGTTCGGTTTCCTCGGCGGCGAGGGGGGCGAGATCCTCGCCCTCGCGTACATTGTCGGCGGGATCTGGCTCTGGCGGCAGCGGGTTATCACCTGGCACGTGCCGGTGATGTTCATCGCCACGGTCGCGGTTCTCGCCGCCGCGTTCCATGCCGCGAATCCTGCCCAATACGCGGGCGCCCCCTTACATCTCGCCGGGGGGGCGACAATGATCGGCGCCTTCTTCATTCTCACCGATCCGGTCTCCAGCCCGACTACGCCCCGGGGCAAGCTGATTTACGCCGGAGGCGCCGGGTTCCTCACCTACGTGATCCGGGTATGGGGCGGCTATCCGGACGGCGTCGCTTTCGCCACCCTGCTCATGAATCTGGCGGCACCCATGATCGAGCTTCACACGCAGCCCCGCGTCTACGGCCAGCGCGACAGCGGGAGAAGCGGGGGAGGGAAGCCGTGATCGGGGCCGCCGCCCGGGAATCGTTGCGCACCGCCGGGATCCTGCTGGCTTTCGCGGTGGCCGGCACCGCGTTTCTTGCCTACACCCATTTCCGCACCGACCCCATCATCACCGCCAGCGAGGAGCGGGCAAAAGTGCGGCTGCTGTCGGAAGTTCTCGGGCCCGTCGCCTTCGACAACGATCTGCTGCGCGACGCCGTCGAGCTGCCCCCGAACGCCGAACTGGGCACCCTCAATCCCGCTCCGGCCTACCGCGCCCGGCGTGGCGGCGAAGTGGCCGCGGTCGTGCTGCAGGCGGTGGCGCCCGACGGTTATAGCGGCCGCATCCGGTTGCTGGTGGGAATCCGCGCCGACGGGGAACTCACCGGTGTGCGGGTGGTATCCCACCAGGAAACCCCCGGCCTCGGCGACTACGTCGACGTCGCCCGCAGCGAGTGGATCCGGATCTTCGAAGGCAAGTCCCTGGCGGCTCCCGCGGGCGGGGGCTGGCGGGTACGCAAGGACGGCGGCGAGTTCGACTACGTGGTGGGCGCCACGGTGACGCCCCGGGCTGTCGTCAAGGCCGTCCGAAAAGCGTTGCAGTATTATGAGCAGAATCGCGGGCGGCTCCTGGACGAGCCCGCGGGCGGAGCGAAAGGCGGCCCATGAGCGACGTGAACTACCGGGAAATCATCGAGAACGGCCTGTGGAAGCAGAACACCGGGCTGGTCCAGCTCCTGGGCCTGTGCCCGATCCTCGCGGTGACCAACACCCTGGTGAACGGCGTGAGCCTGGGCCTCGCCACGGCGCTGGTGATGACCATCGCCAACGGCGCGGTCGCCGCCGTGCGCAACTTCATCCCCGACGAAATCCGCATCCCGGTCTTCATCCTTATCATTGCGGTGCTGGTCACGGTGATCCAGCTCACCATGAACGCCTACATGCAGCCCCTGTACCTGGTGCTGGGGATCTTCGTGCCCCTCATCGTCACCAACTGCGTGGTGCTGGCCCGCACCGAGACTTTTGCCTCCAGCAACCCGGTGCTCCCGTCCATGGTGGACGGGTTGATGATGGGTATGGGGCTGACCGCGGTGCTGGCGGTGCTGAGCGGCACGCGCGAGGTGGTGGGCAAGGGAACGCTCTTCTCCGGCATCGACCTGGCGCTGGGCCCCTGGGCCAAGCCCTATGTTGTCCACCTCATTCCCGACTACCACGGCTTCCTGCTGGCGGCGCTGCCCCCCGGCGCGTTCATCGGCCTCGGCCTGCTGATCGCCCTCAAGAACTGGATCGACCTGCGGCGCGCCCAGGCCCGGGCCGCCGCTCCCCCCGCCGCCGTGGCCGGCGCGGGCGCCTGAGCGCTCCCCAACTCCAGGTCAGACAAGCAGCAGAATTCTTAAGCGCAGAGGACGCACAGCTCGCAAAGGAAAAAAGCGGGAAATTTTTCTTCGCGTCCTCGGCGTTCTTTGCGTTGAGAGGCCCTTGAACTTTACCACGGCAAACGGGCAACCCCGGTGAACCCCGCCAAACGCCGCGAAATCTTCGAGCGCCTACGGGCCGCCAATCCCGCGCCCGCTACCGAGCTCGTCTACCGCACGCCCTTCGAGCTCCTGGTGGCCGTGGTGCTCTCGGCCCAGGCCACCGACCGGAGCGTGAACCTCGCCACCGGGAAACTGTTCCCCAAGGCCAATACCCCCGCGAAGATCCTGGCCCTGGGGGAGGACGGGCTGCGGGACCACATCCGCACCATTGGCCTGTACCGCACCAAGGCGAAGAACATCGTCGCCCTTTGCCAGATCCTGCTGGACAAGCATGGCGGCCAGGTGCCCCGGGAACGGGACGCGCTGGAGAGCCTTCCCGGGGTGGGACGCAAGACCGCCAACGTGATCCTCAACACCGCGTTCGG
>DKBC01000068.1 GCA_002451065.1 Betaproteobacteria bacterium UBA6910 | reverse complement strand
AGCTCCAGGCAGCGCCGGTGAATGGTGGGGAAGTGCTCCCGGAGGAATTCGGCGGGTTTGTGGGAAATGTCAAGGTAGACGCAGTCCAGGCCGCGCTTCTTCATCTCGAAGTCGATGGCCCGGGCCACGATGTCCCGGGGGGCAAGCTCGGCCCGGTGATCGTGGGCCGGCATGAAACGCGACCCGTCCGGCAGCTTGAGGAGGCCGCCTTCCCCGCGCACCGCCTCCGATATGAGGAAGGACTTGGCGTGGGGGTGATAGAGGCAGGTGGGGTGAAACTGGACGAACTCCATGTTGGCCACCCGGCATCCGGCGCGCCAGCCCATGGCGATCCCGTCCCCAGTGGCGGTATCCGGGTTCGTGGTGTAGAGATAGACCTTCCCGGCGCCGCCGGTGGCCAGCACGATATTGTCGGCAGCCAGGGTCGTGACATGGCCGGCTGCGGCGTCCAATGCGTAAAGGCCGAGGCAGCGGTTATAAGGCAGTCCCAGTTTCGCCCCGGTAATCAGGTCGACGGCGACATGGTGGTCGAGGACGGTGATGTTGGGGTGGGAAAGGGCCTTGTCGGACAGGGTGGTCTGAACCGCGAGGCCCGTGGCATCGGCCGCGTGGATCACCCGGCGCACGCTGTGACCTCCCTCCCGGGTAAGGTGAAAGCCCAACTCGTTTGCCGTGTCCCGGGTGAACGGCACTCCTTGGCCAATCAGCCATTCGATTCCTTGGCGGCCCTCGGCCACCACGAAGCGGGTGACCTCCTCATTGCAAAGCCCGCCCCCGGCATCGAGGGTGTCCCGGATATGGGCCTCGGGAGAATCTTCGGCAGAGAGCACGGCGGCAATTCCACCCTGGGCCCAGGCGCTGGCCCCGTCCAGGATGGCGCGCTTGGTCACGAGGCAGACTCTCTGGCGGGGAGCGAGGTGCAGCGCCACGGTCAGGCCCGCAAGCCCGGTGCCCACGATGATGGTGTCGAAGCGCTCCACGGCCAATTCCTGATGGGTTTGGTCGGGCAACTATAACAGCCTCCTCAGCGGGCCCCAATAACCCCGGGGCGATAGGAACTTACCCCGGATCCGGGGGTCTTTGGATGCATGGACCCGTGCATTTCGGCAGCCACGCCCCCCGCAGGGTATAATTTCCGCGCCGCAGCGCGGTTTAAAACTCCAATTACGCACTCTCAGGGAACGGGCAGCATGGGCGATCGCGAAATCGATCAGGCTTTGGTCGATCGGGCGCAGCGCGGGGACAAGCAGGCTTTCGACCTTCTGGTATCCAAGTATCAGCGCAAGCTGGCGCGCCTGCTGTCGCGTTTCATCCGCGACCCGGCGGAGATCGAGGACGTGACCCAGGAAGCGTTCATCAAGGCCTACCGGGCGCTTCCCTCCTTCAGGGGGGACAGCGCCTTCTATACCTGGCTGTACCGGATCGGAATCAATACCGCCAAGAACTACCTGGTGTCCCTGGGCCGCCGGGCGCCGACCACGACCGAGTTCAACAGCGAAGAAGCGGAAACTTTTGAGGACGCCGAACATCTTAGGGACGTCAATACACCGGAAAACGAGCTGATGAGCCGTCAGATCGCGGAAACGGTGAACGACACCCTGGGGGCGCTGCCCGAGGAATTACGTTCGGCGATCACTCTCAGGGAGATCGAGGGGCTGAGCTATGAGGACATTGCCAGCATCATGAATTGTCCTATCGGCACGGTCCGTTCCCGGATTTTCCGAGCCCGTGAGGCCATCGCAGAACGATTGAGACCCCTCCTGGGCACGACCAAGGACAAGAGGTGGTGAGATGACGATAGAGATCTCCGAACTGATGGACGGTGAACTGGATGTTCCCGCGTCGGATGCGATCGCCGCCCGAGTCAGCCGCGACCCCCGGTCGCGGGAAGACTGGGGCCTCTATCATCTGATCGGCGACACCATGCGGCAGGCAGCATTTTTTTCCCCCGGCCTGGCGTCCGGGGTGTCACGGCGGCTCGCCCAGGAGCCGGTGGTCTTGGCGCCGCGGCGGAATTCTTCCCTGCGCAAGACTTTGAGGTGGAGCCTGTCCGCCGCCGCTTCGCTGGCGGCCGTGGCCGTGGTGGCGTGGGTCGGCCTGCGCACGCCTCCGGAACCCGCGACCGGCCAGGTTGCGGCCGTTGCACCGGCGGCGCCCCCCGTGCAGCAAGCTGCCCAGGCGATGACCAGCGCGGTCAACGACTATCTGGTCGCTCATCAGGAATATTCCTCGCGCTTCGCCATGCAGGGCGTGGCGCCCCCCGTGCAAGCCGTGTCCTTCCCCGCCGACGGCTCACCCCGATGAGATTGGTGATCGCTGCCGCCGCGATGGCGTTCGCGGCGGTTCCGGCGTTCGCCGGGGAAGGAGCAGCCAGGGATGGGATGCAGTGGCTGCAACGAATCGCCACCGCGTCCCGCTCCCAAGATTTTTCCGGAACCTTCCTTTACCAGCAGGGAAACCGTGTCGACACTTCCCGCATCACCCATTATGTCGATGGGTCGGGAAATGAGCTGGAAAAGCTGGAAAGCCTCGACGGGCCCGAGCGCGAAATCATACGCAGAAACGACGAGGTCAGGTGCTATATTCCCGGCAGTAAACTCCTTAGAGTGGAGAAGCGCCGTGGGCGCAAGGCGTTCCCTGATCTGCTTCCAGAGCAGGTCGGCATGCTCTCCGAGAACTATGACGTGCGTCTTGGCGGGATAGAGCGGGTCGCCGGGCTCGAGTGCCAGATCGTGATCCTGGAGCCCAAGGATGACATGCGTTATGGGCACACGCTCTGCGCCGACCGGGAAACGGGTCTGCTGGTGAAGGCGGTCATGGTGGACGATGCCGGGCAGGTGGTGGAGCAGTTCGCCTTCACGCAGGTCGCCATCGGCGGTCCCATCGAGCCCGCGCAGCTCAAGCCCCGGTTCGCCGCCGCGCCCGGGGATTGGCGCGAGGAGCGGCTCACGCCCCCGGAAATCAACGACACCGGCTGGAGCATCGGGAACCCACCCCGGGGTTTCAGAAAGGTCATGGAAATGAAGCGCCCGATGCCGGGCAAGGGCCTCCAGGTGACGCACATTGTCCTTTCGGACGGGCTGGTAGCGGTATCGGTGTTTATTGAGCCTCTGAGGGGCGACAAACCGCCCCGCGCCGGAGTTTCTCGGCGCGGCAGCATCAACGTCTTTGCCCGCCCTGTTTCCGAGCACATGGTGACGGTGCTGGGGGAGACTCCCGTCACCACCGTTCAGCTCATCGGAAACTCGGTGAACCATAGCGGCAAATGAGCCTGGGCGAGGCCGAGGGAAGGGTCGTTCGCCTGGAGGGCGAGGGAGCCGTGATTGAGGCCGAAGCACGCGCCGGCTGCGGGCGTTGCGACGAAGCCCGTGGCTGCGCCGCCGGCACCCTGGGAAAGCTGTTCTGCCGCTCGCCCCGCCAGTTCCGGGTGCGCAACAACGTGGGGGCGCGGCCCGGGGAGCGGGTGGTGGTGGCCGTGGGCGAGGGCGCCCTGTGGCGCAGTGCCCTGGCCGCTTACGGCCTGCCGCTGCTGCTCATTCTGGTCGGCGCCGCCGTTGGCGCCGGCCTTGCCGCCGAGCCCGGAGCGCGGGACCTCTACGCTGCCATCGGCGCGGCCTTCGGCCTCGCTTTCGGCGTGATCGCGGGGCGCCTGGCGTCCGCGGTATTCGGGCACAGCCCGGAATTTGAGCCCAGGATCCTGCGACGGTGCTAGCCGTCGCGCCAGTTTCATTCACGGAAACCAAAACATGCTAAAGCGCCTATTTCTGCTCCTGCCCCTGTTGCTACCCTTCGCCACCAGCGCCTCCGCAGCGGCGCTCCCGGACTTCGCCGACCTGGTCGAGAAGCAGGGTCCCGCGGTGGTCAACATCTCCAGCACCCAGACCGTGCGCCACAGCGCGATTCCGAACATACCCAACATCCCCGAGGATGACCCGTTCTACGAGTTCTTCAAGAAGTTCATGCCGCCCAACCAGGGTCCCCGGGAATTTGAGTCCAAATCCCTGGGTTCGGGCTTCATTGTCAGCGCCGACGGCTATGTCCTGACCAATGCCCATGTCGTCGAGCAGTCCGACGAAATCCTGGTAAAGCTTACCGACAAGCGCGAGTTCAAGGCCAAGGTGGTGGGAACGGACAAGAAGACCGATATCGCCGTCATCAAGATCGAAGCCGCCGGGCTGCCCAATGTAGCCCTGGGAGATCCCGACAAGCTTCGCGTCGGCGAGTGGGTGGTTGCCATCGGCGCCCCCTTCGGATTTGAGAACAGCGTGACCGCGGGCATCGTGAGTGCCAAAGGCCGCTCGCTTCCCCAGGAGAACTACGTCCCCTTCATCCAGACCGACGTCGCGATCAACCCGGGAAACTCGGGGGGGCCGTTGTTCAACCTGCAGGGCGAGGTGGTGGGAATCAATTCCCAGATCTACAGCCGCACCGGCGGTTTCATGGGCCTCTCGTTCGCAATCCCGATCGACGTCGCCATGGATATCGTGAACCAGCTGCGCACCACCGGTAAGGTAAGCCGGGGCCGCATCGGCGTGGTGATTCAGGAAGTCACCAAGGAACTCGCCGAGTCCTTCGGCCTGCCGCAGGCCACGGGCGCCCTCATCAGTTCCGTGGAGAAGGGAAGCCCCGCCGACAAGGCCGGGCTGGAAGTCTCCGATGTCATCCAGCAGTTCGACGGCAAGACCGTGAACCGCTCCGCCGACCTGCCGCGCATCGTGGCCGCCGTGCGTCCCGGGACCACCACCGGTGTCCGGATCTGGCGCAAAGGCTCCACGCGGGACTTGAACATTACGGTGGGCGAGATGCCCGGCGAAGAGAAAGTCGCCGCCAAAGCCGAGGGCGCGCGCGGCAAGAGCGGCGAGAGCTCGAGCCGTCTCGGATTGGTGTTGAGCGAGTTGACCGCCGAGCAGAAGAAGGAGCTTAACGTCCAGCATGGGGTGGTAGTGGACGAAGTGCTGCCCGGTCCGGCGGCCCGGGGCGGCTTACGGCCCGGAGACGTGGTGCTTGCCCTGAACAACGACGACGTGAAGACCGTGGCGGATTTCAACCGCATGGTCGGGAAGGTCGAGAAGGGCCGTACCGTTGCGCTGCTGGTGCGGCGGGGCGAGGTCACTTCCTTCATCACCGTTAAGCTCAACGGCCAGTAGGGTGGTCGAGCTCACGGTCTACAGCCGGGATTACTGCCACTTGTGCCGGGACATGGTCGAGGCCCTCGCGGCGCTTCGGCCGAGCCTCGGGTTTTCCCTGCGGGTGGTGGACGTGGAGGCTGATCCGGAGCTCGAGTCCCGCTATGGAGAGCGGGTGCCGGTGCTGGAGGGAACCGGGCAGGAAATCTGCCATTACGTTCTCGACCGCGCCGCGCTGGATGCCTTTCTGGGCCGAATCCGCTAAACTTCAGCGCCTTTGAGTCTGGAAAGGGGCGCCCCCTAGGGTGCCCCTTTTGCCGGCGTCCATGCAGCACATCAGAAACTTCTCCATCATCGCCCA
>DKBC01000258.1 GCA_002451065.1 Betaproteobacteria bacterium UBA6910 | reverse complement strand
GATGCCCCGGGGCGCGCGAAACCGCACCCGCCGCGACAGCACCACCTTGTCCATCCCGCCACCGCGGATGTCCGCGACGGCCTGCCGCACCCGGGCGCGCCAGATCTCGTCCGAGGGCATGGCGGCCACACGCGCCAGGGACGATGGCGGGAGGTTATCGGCTCCGCTCTCGAGGTACGAGAGGCGCGTAGCGGCGCGGGACAGGGCACCGTCCAGCGCGCCCGCGCGGCCCGCCCGCCAGGAAATCGTCAAACTGGCGCCGACACCCCGCCGCGCCAGGAGCAGCTCCGGTACCCGCAGCTCCAGATTGGGCAGCCCGTCCGCCAGGGCCTCCGGAGCGTAGGCGAATCCGACGAACGCGAGGGGCTCCATGCCGGAGCGATCGGGATCCGCGTGGTGCCACCCCTCTCGCAACGCGCGAAGGTGGGCCTCCAGCTCGGCGAACCGCCGCTTGCCGCCACCAATCCAGGCATGGGCGCACCCGAGACCCAGGAGGTAAAGGTGCCGGGAGGGCTGGGACCAGGCCACGCAGTCCGAGGCCGTCGGGGGCAACGGCTGCGTTTCGGGAAGCACGACTTTCACGGTGGCACTCGCCAACGCTCCTCGGGGACTTGCCGCCGCCCGTGCTACCGCGCCGAGACGCTCCAAGACGCGCGGGTTATCGTCGAAGAAATGTGTCACGGGCCGGACAACGCTGGTTGATGTCTTCGCGATTCTATCTTTTTTGCCCCTGCCCTTCGGCCAACCGTCGCAGGGCGCGGCGGTCCAGCTTGCCTTGGGGTGACATGGGCAACGACTCGAGCCGCAGGTAGATCCTCGGACGCAGATGCCGGGGCACCCGCTCCCGGCACCAAGCCTCCAACTCGGCGGGAGCCGCGTCGCCCCGGTAAAGGGCAACCAGCACGTCCCCCCATACCGGATCTCGCCGGCCGGTCACCGCGACCTCGGTCAATGAAGGACACGCAGCCAGCAGCCGCTCGGGTTCGGCGGGGTGAACGTTCACTCCGCCGCTCACCAGCATGTCATCAGCTCGCCCGAGCAGGATTAGATGCCCCCGGTCATCCAACCGCCCCAAGTCGGCGGTGAGGAAAGCACCCTGCGTCAGGCCCTGTCGGGGCCGCAGGCCCGGGTTGAGGTAGCCCCGCATCACGATGCCGCCCCGCACCCGGATCCGCCCCACCCCTGCGGCGTCTGGCGCCACGACGTCGACCGCGACCCCCGGGAGGGGCGGACCCACGTCGCCGGGCTGCCCGTAGGCTTCCGGCGCAGCCAGGGTCGCGACTTGGGAGCCGGTCTCGGTGAGCCCGTAGGTGGGCAGGACCGGCCAGCCGGCGCTGCGCGCGCGCTGGTAGAGCGATGCGGAAAGGTCGCCACCCCCCACCAAAGTGGCCTTGAGCTGCGGGGGCGGCGGACCAGCCTCGACCAGTCGCTCAAGCATGGGGGGCACGAGGGAGAGATGGGTGACCGCGTATCGCGCCAGGTTTTCCATGACCCGGGCCGCATCGAAGCCCTGCTGCAAGACCACGGCGGCGCCGCCAACGGCGCACCGGTGCAGGATGGCCATGCCGCCGATGTGGTAGAGCGGGAGGCAGGCCAGCCAGGCATCGCCCGGCGCCAGGGGCAGGCGCGCCGCCGACGCCTGAGTGGCAGCGCGAAGGTTGGCCGGAGAGAGCATCACCCCCTTGGGTTCGCCGCTGCTGCCGCTGGTGGCAATGATCAGTTCCACCTCTGGTGGGGGCGCCGGCGCTTCGAACGCGTCGCCGGGGCCAGCCGAAAAAGCACCCAGAACCGGCCCGGGATCCGAATCCCCTTCCCCGAATCGCGCCACCCGGCCGGCGGCAGCAAGCAATGCGTCGCGGCGCTCGCGGTGCAGGGCCGGATTTAGGGGCATGAAAGCCGTTCCCGCAAAAGCGCTGGCGTAAGCAAACGCTGCCAAGGCAAAGGCCGACTCGGAGCTAAGCGCGATTACCCGGTTTTCGCCGCTCGGCGCTCCTTTCCGGAGCGCCGCAGCGGCGGTCGCAGCCCGTTTCTCCAGTTGCAGCCAAGGGATCGATTCATCCTCCCAACGCAGGGCCACCGCTTCCGGCATGCGCCGGGCTGCGGTGCGCACCGCGTCGGCAAGGGTGCTCATGGCTGCCCGGCCAAGGCGAACCCCAAGCCGCGAGCCGGTAGCGCAATCTCGCCTCCTATCGGGACCGGTGCCGGGCCCAAGTCGTCCGCTAGCCACTCCGACGTGCCTAAGCCGTGAGCCAAGCCATTGTCCAGCGCTGCCGCTAGGTGCGCCGCCAGCCAGCAGCCAGGAGCGCTGTCGACCGTGGTAGTGACCACACACTCCACGCCGGCTCGAGCAGCCCTCCTCGCCAGCATCAGGCAGCGCCGCGCCCCACCCCAGCGCATGGGCTTCAAGACCCAGCGTGGCACTCCCAGCGCGGCGCCGGGCCATTCGGCAAGCCATTGGGGCAGCGACTCATCCAGCGCCAAAGCGAAGGGCGCGTCGCGCTGCAGGGCGTCGAACGATTCGGGGGTGGGTTCGACGAGGGGTTCTTCCAGCGTTTCGATGGGCAGCACCGAAACCCGGGCCACGAAGCGACGCGCGGCATCGGCGTCCCAGGCCCGGTTGGCATCGAGCCGCAGCATCGACCCCGCGGGAAGCTCAGCCGCGATGGCCTCGAGCCGGGCCACCTCTTCCGCCTGGGGCAGCGCGCCCACCTTGACCTTGAGCACCCCGTAGCCGGCAGCCAAGGCAACCCGTGCCCGCTCCACGGCCTCCCCATCCAGGATACCGAGACTGGCATTCGCGCGAACCGTGGCCGAGGCATGGGGCGAGAGCAGGCGCGCCAGAGAGACGTCTGCCGCCTGTGCCTTGAGATCGAGCAGGGCGGAGTCCAGAGCGCACAGGGCGGGGGCGGGCGCGCCGGATGCTGCAGCGATTTCGAGCGCCGCGTCGACGTCGCAACCGCGCAACTCGCACGCGAACTCACCGAGGGCGGTCCCGCTGGCCGCGATCTCCGCTTCCGAGGCAGACGGCGGGGGCGAGCAATCCCCGTAGCCGCACAAGCCCAGGGCGAGGGCCGAGACCAGCCATCCGGAACGGCGCTCCATGACCGCCGCGGCGCCGTGCCAGGGCCGGCGCAGCCTCAACGAGTACGGCGCAACCCGGATCTCTTCCAGGATCACCGCCAGATCAGGGCCACGGCCAGCAGCAGCGCCACCGCCAGCTGCAGCTGGGCGGTGCGCACGAGAAGCAGGTTGAACCCGCGACCCGGCGGCTCGACCCGGAATCGCCTTGTCAGGAAGAGGGCCCACGGCAGCGCCGCGAGGGGAGCGAGCGCGGACGCGCCCGCCGGCAGCACCAGGGCCTGGGGCACCAGCAGCGCGAAGGGCAGCAGCACCAGCACCGTGTACTCGGTGCTGCATCCGGCGCGCCCGATGCGCACTGCGAGGGTATTCTTTCCTGCCCGGCGGTCGGTCTCCAGATCGCGGGTGTTGTTGACCACAATGACCGCAGCCGCCAGCAGACCGAGGGCATTGGCAGCGAGGAGGGCGGCCGTGCTCAAGGTGAAGGTTTGGAGGTAATAGCTGCCCAAAGTGGCAGCCAAGCCGAAGAACAGCCAGACGAAGAATTCGCCGCCACCCGTGTACGCAATGGGGCGCGGGCCCCCTGTGTAGAGTATGCCGGCGGCAATCGCCGCGAGACCCACCGCCAGGATGCCCCATCCGCCGTGCCACACCAGGTACAACCCGACGGTCCCCGCGAGAACGAAGGCGGCCATGGCCGCGCGCTTGACCTGCCGCGAATCCAGCCATCCGGAAGCGCTGGCCCGGGGCGGTCCCAGACGATCCGGGGTGTCGGCGCCACGTTCGAAGTCTGCGGCGTCGTTATAAAGGTTGGTGCCCACCTGGATCAGCAGCGCCCCCAGCAAAGTCACCAGGAAAGCCAACGGCAGGAATTGCTGGTGCTCGTGCCAAGCAAGGGCGGCGCCGACAATTACCGGGGAGGCCGCCACGGTGAGCGTCCGCGGACGGACCGCGAGCCACCAGGCGCCGGCCGGGGAAGGCCGCGCCACGCTGAATGGAACCGACGCGTCAGCGGGGCGTGAACTCATCGCGAAAACTCCCGCAATGGGGCGGATCAGAGCCCGGAACGATCATGCAATCAGGGCCGGCGCGTAAACTTCGAGAAGTCCGGCGCCCGCTTCTGCAGCCACGCGTCGCGCCCTTCCTGGCCTTCCGGCGTCATGTAGTAGAGCGCGGTGGCGTTGCCCGCGAGCTCCTGGATCCCGAGCAGGCCATCGGTATCCGCGTTGAACCCCGCCTTGAGGCAGCGCAACGCCGTGGGAGAAAGCCGCAGGATGTCCCGGCACCACTCGACCGCGGTCGGTTGCAGCTGATCGAGGGGCACCACGACGTTCACCAATCCCATCTCCAGCGCCTGCCGTGCGTCATAGACCCGGCACAGCATCCAGATCTCCTTCGCCTTCTTAAGGCCCACGGTGCGCGCCAGGAGCCCCGCCCCCAGCCCCGCATCAAAGCTGCCCACCCGCGGACCCACCTGGCCGAAACGGGCGTTGTCGGCGGCGATAGTGAGATCGCACACCAGGTGCAGCACATGGCCGCCGCCGATGGCCCAGCCTGCGACCATGGCGATGACGGGTTTGGGCAGGCTGCGGATCTGCCGCTGCAGGTCGAGGACGTTGAGGTAGGGCGTTCCCTGGGCATCATGATAGCCGCCGTCGTCGCCGCGCACCCGCTGGTCCCCGCCCGAACAGAACGCCTCGGTCCCGGCGCCGGTGAGGATCACCACGCCCACCTCCGGGTCCAGGTGCGCCCGGTGAAAGGCGTCAATCAGCTGATTCACGGTTTCGGGGCGGAACGCATTGCGCACTTCGGGCCGGTTGATGGTGATCCTCCCGATGCCCTCGGCCCGGTGGTAAAGGATATCGCTATAGTCGGCGGCGGATTCCCAATGCATAAGACGACCGGTTGGTTGCATAGCTGTTGTGCCGGGCCCGGCGCGGACGCGGCTCCTGCGGAATTTTACCTTGGGATGCTCCGATTTACTGCGACGCCACGCGGGGTGGGTTTGCCGGGACGCCCCGCGGAACCGAAGAAGCAAGGACGGCTTGGGGCCCGCTTTCCCCCAGCTACCCCAGCAGCCGCCAGGGGATTGATGAGGAACTTCGCCTGGGCCATGCTGGGGGGACGCCGCAGACCCCTGTCCGGAGCGCGGCAAATTGCGGTCCCCAGGGCACGTGTTGACAAGGCGCCTCGAGGCTTGTTTGCGAGAGAATCCGTCAAAGAATCCTTGGCAAAATTCACATGAGACCTGAGCCGGGCATGCCGTGAGCAAGAATCTTGTTATCGCCGTCGTCGCCGTAGCTTCCGGCCTCGCCCTCATTATCATGCTCGGCTTGTTCCACCGCCGCCTGACACCGGAGGAATACGACGCCATACAGATGTGCGCCTTTTCGGACGAAGCGAGGCGCCAGGTGGAGGCGGCGGTTCTAGCCGGCCGCACCACCGAAGGGTCCGGGCGCGAGCTTGCGGATCCCGTTTACATGCGTTCCCGGCACCAGGATTACCGGCTCGACGTCGCGGAAGACGGCGTCATCCAGGTGCAAAGCCGCTCCACCGGGGTATCGCTGTGGCTGAAACCGGTCCTGCGCCGGGGCAGCGTGCAATGGGAGAGCAGGGCATCGCCGGAGGAGCTGTCCGCGTATTGTCGGCCTTAGTCCTGGCAGGACGCCCGCATGTCTTGCCCCGGAGAGTGGTCCCCATTAGGCTTACCCCTTTCACGCGGCCAGGACTGGGGAGACGAAATGACAAACAGGAAATTTGTGTATGCCTTCGAGGAGGGCGACGGCAAGAACAAGATGCTGCTAGGGGGCAAGGGCGCCAACCTATGCGAGATGACCCAGATCGGGCTCAACGTTCCCCCCGGTTTCGTCATCACCACCGAGGCCTGTCTCGCCTATCTGGAGCACAACCGCCTGCCCGATGGGCTCATGGACGAGGTCAGGGCCCAGGTCGGGGCCTTGGAGAGGAAGACCGGCAAGGGCTTAGGAACCTCAGCCAATCCGCTGCTGGTGTCGGTGCGCTCGGGTTCCGCCATGTCCATGCCAGGCATGATGGACACCATTCTCAATCTCGGCCTCAATCCCGAGACGCTCCAGGGACTGATCAAGGGCACCGGCAATCCCCGGTTCGCCTATGACGCGTTCCGGCGCTTCATCCAGCTCTACGGCAAGATCGCCCTCGGGGTTCCCGACGAGCACTTCGACGAGGCCATGAACGCGGCCAAGGCGCGCCACGGCGCGGCCCAGGACGTGGACCTGACCGCCGACCACCTCAAGGAACTCTCCTTCGATTTCCTGCGCATCGTTTCCAAGCACACCGGCAATCCTTTCCCCATCGATCCCTGGGAGCAGCTCGAGATCGCAGTCCAGGCCGTGTTCCGCTCCTGGATGGGCAAGCGGGCGGTGGACTATCGGAAACAGTTCAAGATCACCAAGGACATGGCCAACGGCACGGCCGTCAACATCTGCACCATGGTGTTCGGCAACATGGGCGAGGATTCCGCCACCGGCGTCGGCTTTACCCGCAATCCCGGTACCGGCGAGAACGCGATCTACGGCGAGTACCTGGTGAACGCCCAGGGCGAG
>DKBC01000130.1 GCA_002451065.1 Betaproteobacteria bacterium UBA6910 | reverse complement strand
CGTTATCCCCATTATCATTCCGAACAAGATCTGCCCCGGCAGCTGGACTACGAGCGCATGGCCCGGGTCGTTCACGGGCTGGCCGCTGTGGTGGCGGGGCTGGCGGCAGGAGACTGAGGCGATGCTGCGCAGGATCCGCGAGTGGCGCCGGAAGCGCGCCCTGGAGCGCAGCGCGATACCCGAGTCGCTCTGGCAGCGGGTGCTGTCGCGGTTCGATTTCTTCCGCGGACTGGACCCCCGCGAAAGCGCGCGGCTGAGGGAACTGGCGACGCTGCTTCTTCACGAAAAGGGCATCCACGCCGCCGACGGCTACGCCATTTCCGACGAGATGCGGGTGACCATCGCGGCCCAGGCGGCGCTGGTGGTGCTCAATCTGGGCATCGAGTGGTACCGGGGATGGGTGGAGGTGATTGTTTATCCCGACGAGTTCCTGCCGGATCGCGAGTACACCGATGAGCACGGCATCGTGCACCGATTGCGCGAGCCGCGCACCGGCGAGTCTTGGGAGGCAGGCCCCTTGATCCTGTCCTGGGCGGATGTGGAATCGCCGGACGTGGAGGCTGGATATAATGTGGTCATCCACGAATTTGCCCACAAGCTCGACATGCTCAACGGCGCATCGGACGGATTGCCCCCGCTACATGCCGGAATGACGCGCGAGGCCTGGTCCGGAGCGTTTGCCCCCGCCTACGACGACCTCTGCCGGCGGGCGAGCGCCGGCGACGAGACGGCCCTGGACCCTTACGCCTGCGAGGGACCGGATGAGTTCTTCGCGGTGGCGTCGGAGGCGTTTTTTCTTATCCCCGAGGCCCTGGTCTCGGAGTATCCGGAGGTCTACCAGCAGCTGCGGGCGTTTTATTGCCAGGATCCCGCGACGAGGCTGCACCGATGAGCGATCCCCGGACCGCGGCGAGCCCCGCCGCCAAGGCGCGCTGGGTTCTGATCGGGGGTTTCGGCCTCCTCATCCTGGTGGTTGTGGCGCTGACGCTGCTGGATTTTCTCAGGCTGCAGCAGGCCCGCGAGCACATGAATGCCATGGGCCAGGACCACCGGCGGGCCATCGAATCGATCTCGGCGCTGCTGGGGGCTCACGTGGCGGTGAACGATGCGCTGTACCGCCTTTTGGAGGCCGGGGGGCCGGGCCAGCAGAGCGCGGCAGAGAAGGCCTACCGGGAGAGCGCAGCGCGCTTTTCCCGGGCGGCGGACAACATGCGCGCCGCCTACGCCGGATCCGTCGAAGAGGACACCGTTAAGGGTCTGCTGCAGGTGGCTCAGAGTGCCCGCTCGGTGCCGGATCAGGTGGCGGAACTGGTAATCGCCGGCAAGCGGGCGGAAGCCGTGGAACTGCACGAGCAGACATCCGCGCCGCTGGAAGAGGAGTTTGTCACGAGGATCAACGAGTTCCTCCGGGGTTATCGGTCCCAGTCCGATCTGATGCTGGCCCAGGCGGAGGCGAAGTTCCGGGAGTCCATCGCGGCCACGGTGGCCTTGCGCGCCGGCGCTTTGATTACGGGAATCCTGATCGCCTATTTCGTTATTCGCGCCATCGGTGACATGAGCTCGGCGCTGCGCCGGGAGAAGGAACGGGCCGAAGTGGCGCTGCGCTCGATTGGCGACGGGGTGATTACCGTGGATGCCGCCGAAACCGTGGACAGCCTGAATCCGGCGGCGGAAAGGCTCACCGGCTGGAGCGAGGCGGAGGCGCTTGGAAAGCCGGTCTCGGAGGTCTTGAGGCTGGTGGACGAGGTTACCCGGGAGCCGGTGCCGAGTCAGCTGCCGGGGGCCGGTAATTCGCGGAAGGGGGGCGGAGTGACTACGGGGGTGAGGCTGTTGCATCGCCGGGGGCGCGAGTTTCCCGTGGAGGACACGGTATCCGCGATCCGGGACCGCGACGGCTTGGTGACCGGGGCCATCATCATATTTCACGACGTGACCCAGTTGCGCACCATGGCCAAGGAGCTCTCCCGCCAGGCGAGTCACGATCCCCTGACTGGCCTCGCCAATCGCAGGGAATTCGAACGCCGGCTCGCGGCCATGCTCGAGACCGCACGCACCCAGGATAAGCGGCACGCGCTGCTCTACATGGACTTGGACAAGTTCAAGGCCGTCAATGACCAGTGCGGCCACGTGGTGGGGGACGAATTGCTGCGCCAGCTTGCCGCGGCCATGCAGGCCCGCATTCGGGGCAGCGACACCCTGGCCCGGCTCGGCGGGGACGAGTTCGGGGTGCTGCTGGAGGTTTGTCCCCTGAACCAGGCGATCCGCATCGGCAGTGGGCTTTGCGAGACGGTGCGCGACTTCCGTTTCCAGTGGAAAGGGGCCACCTTTGCGGTGGGCGCGAGTGTGGGGCTGGTTCCCCTGGACGCGCAAAGCAGAAGCGTCGAGGATCTGATGGAGGCGGCGGACGCCGCCTGCTACGGCGCCAAGGCACGGGGCGGCAACCGCATCCAGATTCACCGCCCCGCCGATGCGGAGCTGGACCATCACCACCACGACGTCGCCATCGTCTCTCGCATCGACCAGGCCTTCGAGCATGGCAATTTCAGGCTCTACCGGCAGCCCATCGTTCCCCTCAGCGGTGAGGGCCGGCCCCATTACGAGGTGCTGGTGAGGATGGTGGACGAGCTGGGCATGCCGATCCCGCCGACGGCGTTCATCCCCACCGCCGAGCGCTACAGCCTGCTCCCGATTCTCGACCGCTGGGTAGTGGGGACCCTCGTGGACTACCTGGCGCACCAGGGCAAACGCGCGGGTGGCGAGCGGGAGGAGCCGTCGTTTTATGCGGTGAACCTCTCCGGCGCCACCATCAACGACAGCACGTTCGCCGATTTCCTGCGCAGGCTGCTCCGCGATCATGAGCTGGCTTCCGAACAGGTCTGCTTCGAGATCACGGAGACCACCGCCATCTCCAACCTGACCAAGGCCGCTGAGCTGATGCACGAGCTGAAGGCCCTGGGCTGCCGCTTCGCCCTGGACGATTTCGGCACCGGGGTCTCCTCGTTCGCCTACCTCAAGTATCTTCCCGTGGACTACCTCAAGATCGACGGCGCATTCGTCCGGGACCTGGCCACCAATCCCATGGACTACGCGATCGTGGAGGCGATCAACCGTATTGGTCACCTGACGGGCATGGCCACGGTGGCGGAGTTCGTGGAGGACGAGGTGACGGTACAGAAGCTGCGCGAAATGGGCGTGGATTACGCCCAGGGGACGGCGGTGGGCGAGCCCGAGCTGATGGAGGTCCGGGCGCGCCAGCGGGCGCGGGCGACCTGAGGCCATCCATGGACGGACGAATCCTTCTGGCCGGTGACGTGGGCGGGACCAAGACCCTGCTGCGGCTCGCGGAATGGGTCGACGGACGGGCGACGACTCTCGAGGAACGCCGCTACGAGAATCGTGATTTCCCCGATTTCCGCAGCGTGCTCGACAGTTTCCTGGCGCGGGAGGTCGGGAACCCGGACGCCGCCTGCATCGCGGTGGCCGCCCCCGTTTCGGGCCGCCAAGCGCGTCTCACCAACCTGGAGTGGATTATCGACGCAGACGCCCTGGGGATCGCGTTCGAGATCCCGCGGGTGAGCATCGTCAACGATTTTGAGGCGGTGGCGCTCGGCGTCGGCGAGCTGGAAGACCGGGACCTCGAAACGCTCCAGGCCGGCCGGCCTCTAGCCCAAGCCCCGCGGGTGGTGCTCGGCGCCGGAACGGGCCTTGGCGTGGCGTGGCTGGTTTGGGACGGCCGCCGCTACGCGCCCATGGCCACCGAAGGGGGGCACGCGGATTTCGCGCCTTCCGGAGAGCTCCAGATCAATCTCCTGAAATATGTCGCGGAGAAATTCGGGCACGTGTCCTGGGAGCGGGTGCTCTCGGGTCCCGGCCTGGTGGAGATCTTCCGCTACCTGGACGAGGAACTGTCCGATGCGCCCCTCGGCCTCGGATCCGCCCCACCGGGCGAGGACCCGGCGGCGCGCATCGCGGACCTCGGCCTGCGCCACAGGCATCCCGCGGCAGACGAGGCTCTCGACCTGTTCGTTCAGATTTATGGCGCCTTCGCAGGGAATCTCGCGCTCACGGGACTCACGCGCGGCGGGGTCTACATCGCGGGGGGAATCGCGCCCAAGATCCTGCCGCGCCTGCAGGAGGGGACGTTCATGAGGGCGTTCCTTGACAAGGGGCGTTTCGCGGCGCTGCTGCGGGAGATACCGGTGAACGTGGTCACCATTCCCGAGGTGGGCCTTGTCGGGGCGCTGAGTTCCGCCGCCAACGCCCTGGGATCCTGAGAAAAGCGTCTCCTTCGCTGAGGCGAAGGCGCGACCCTGGGGCCCCTGAAGCCGGTAATGACCCTAATCGATCTTCACCGCCCGGCGGTGGAAGCGCGTGATGATGTTGGGGTCGGGGAACAGAGATACTTTGGCGCTGTCCTTTCCCGCGTAATCGATCTGGGACAGCACGTAGCGAATACTCTCCAGGCGGGCACGGCGCTTGTTGTTGGCCCTGACGATGATCCAGGGGCTGTAGCTGGTGTGGGTGCGGCTGAACATGATTTCCTTGTACTTGGTGTAGGCGTCCCACAATTCCTGGGCCTTGCCGTCCAGGGGGCTCAGCTTCCACTGCTTGAGAGGGTTGGTGCGCCGCGACTCGAAACGCGAGGTTTGCACTTCCTGGGAAATGGAAAACCAGAACTTCACCAGGATAATGCCGTCCTCGAACAGCATGTGCTCGAATTCCGGCACCTGCTGCATGAAGCGGTCGTACTGGTCGCGGGTGCAGAAATGGTTCACTGGCTCCACCACGGCCCGGTTGTACCAGCTGCGATCGAAGAACACGATCTCGCCGGCGTTGGGCAGCTGCTTCATGTAGCGCTGGAAGTACCATTGCCCGCGCTCCTCCTCGGAGGGCTTGGGCAGGGCCACCACGCGCATGGCCCGGGGATTGAGGTGCTCGATGAAGCGGCGGATGGTGCCGCCCTTGCCGGCGGCGTCTCGCCCCTCGAAGAGAATAGCAATGCGGCGGCCGTTCTCCTGGACCCAGCGCTGGAGCTTGACCAGCTCGATCTGCAAGGCCTCGAGTTCATACTCGTACTTGATGGCCGCCTGGATCTTGCCCACGTCCACGCTCTTTGAGCGCAGGAGCTGGATGAAATCCCGGGACGAGTGAAGATCGGACAGTTCTTCGGCCCGCAGGTAAAGGTCGGGACCCTGGGTCTCCGGAAAGGTCGTTTCCGGGGTCGCGCGCAGCGCTTCGGAGACCGCTTCCTGGCGAAGATGGTTGGCGATCGTCGCGGATTCCGGGGCCGGCTGCTCCGCCTCACCTGCTTCCTTGTGCACGACCGAAAGCGTTACGGGCTCATGCTGGGCGTCCTGCTTCAATCGCTTCTTCATGGTGTGTTCCTCTCCATCGCTGTCGTTATATGAATAAAGACTATAGGGCGGAGGGGATCTCGGTGCAACCGCGGAGAGCCGGCGGCGCGCCCCGGCGAGGCGGTGGTTTGCGCTGGGGCCGACAGCCTCGACTATTCCACAGGGAGGCTCAGAACCTTGCCGAGGGCCGAGAGATCATAGCCTGCCAAGGACGTTGCGACCCCCTGCATCTTTGGTCCGCGCAGTTCGGCGAGAAGCCTCTGGAAGAGTTGGAGGAAGTACACCTTCTTTGGCAGCACCAAGTCGAAGCATTCCCACCCCAGGGGCAGGAATCCGAGCCCGAACTCGGTGGCCGCGGAAAGCACGCCGGGAGCGCAGTCGGCCAGCCCACGGGCGACAGTAGAGGCGGCTTCCCGCTCGGTTAGCGCAGTGCCGGCGACCTGGGCCGCGAGGATCTGAAGCCCGTCGCCGAGCAGGCGGTTCTCCAGGAAATGCTGCGTTCCGGAACCCTGCTGCCGCAATGTCCAGCGCGTGCCGGCCTTGACGACATCACTTAGACCTACAGCCTTGGCATGGCGAGGCCCGAGCATGATGCCCTGCCGGCGGCTCCCCAAGCGCACCAGGGTCCACTCGCGGTGGCCGGGATAAGCGGTGAGCATCTGGGGATGCAGGCGGTCGGCCAGTTCCGCCGGGCCCCAGTGAATCGCGCAGGCACTGGCCCGGCGTCGGGCGAGCAAATCGAGGCCGGCGCGGGTGCCGGTGGGCGTATACACCAGCAGCGCGTCGGGGATGATCTGGGCCGCCACGGAGGCGATCGCCGATGTGAGCAGCGGATCGTCGCTACCGGTGACGATCAGGCGGTCCGCCAGCGCGCCGCCATGGGTGGATTCCAGCATCCATTCGTCCACCAGGTGGCGGGGAAACAGCCATTTGCCGGCAGCCTTGGTGGCCGGAATGACTCCCTCCTTGATCAGCTCGTAGATTTTCTTTTCGTTGAGGCGCAGCCGCTCGGCGGCTTCTCGCACCGTGAGGTAGTCGGGCGGGGCCTCCCCGGATTCGCGCCGGGCCGTCATGAGCGCGGCGATTCGGCGGATGCCAGCTCGTCCGGCGTGTTGATGTTGCGGAAGGCGTCGGCCTCGTCGTCGAAGGGGACTTCCACCACGCGCAGGCTCGCGTACCAGGCATCTATCTTCCGGCCACCTTCTCTAAGAAACGATGTCAGGTGCGGAAGCAGGCTGCGCCGGCACAGGCAGAACACGGGGTGGGGCTGCTGGTGGGTTTTTGCCACCGCCAGTTCTGCGGCGCCGTGATCAAGGGCGGAGAGCAGGCGGGGAACCAGGTCGTGGGGCAGGAAAGGGGAATCGCAGGGAACGGTGGCGACCAGGCCGTGACTCGCCTCGGAGAGCCCGCGCTGCAGCCCCGCCAGGGGCCCCGCAAAGCCGCCGATCTCGTCCGCGATGACCCGATGCCCGAGGGCCGCGTAATCATCGAGGTTCTGATTCGCGTTGATCAGGACTTCATCCACCTGGGGCGCGAACCGGTCCAGCACCCAGGCGACCATGGGGCGGCCCCGCAGCGGCTGCAACCCCTTGTCCACGCCTCCCATTCGGCGCCCCAGGCCCCCGGCGAGAACCACTCCGGTAATCTTGGTCACGGACGGAAACGTTGGGCGCCGGTGAAGAGGAGGTAGTGCTTGTTGGTGGCTCGCCCGAACATGGTCATGCCGATGCGCTGCGCCACGTCGTGACCCATCTTGGTCAGACCGGAGCGGGAGACGAGAAACGGGATCCCCATCTGGGCGGATTTGATCACCATTTCCGATGTCAGGCGGCCGGTGGTGTAGAAGATCTTGTCGCTACCCTCGACGCGGTCGAGCCACATCAGGCCCGCGATCGCGTCCACCGCGTTGTGGCGCCCCACGTCCTCCACGAAGTAAAGGATCTCGGAGCCCCGCGCCAGCGCGCACCCGTGAATGGCGCCGGATTGCTTGTAGATCGTGTCGTGGCGCCGGACGTTGTCGAGCAGGGCGTAGAGGGTGTCCCGCGTCAGGATCACGTCGTCCCGGAGCCGGATGCCGTCGATCTCTTCCATCAGATCGCCGAATACCGTGCCCTGTCCGCAGCCGGTGGTGACCGTGCGTTTGGCCATGCGCTGCTCCTGCGCCCCGAGGCCATCGCGGGTGGTGACCGCCACCGCGTCGGTCTCCCAGTCCACCTGCACCGAAACGATGTCCTCCAGTTCCTGCACCAGGCGCTGGTTGCGCAGATAGCCGATGGCGAGGGCCTCCGGCGCGCCGCCCAGGGTCATCAGGGTGACGATTTCACGCTTGTCCACGTAAAGCGTGAGGGGATGTTCGCCCGCGATCGCCGTGGGCACTTCCGCGCCATGCTCATCCACCGCCGGGACGGTGAAGGTGGCGGGGCGGGCGGCGTTGGAGAGCTGCGGCCGGTAGGGTTTGTCCATGGGTCAAAGAGTTGCGCGCGCCGGCTGCGTGTCAGCCCGCGCCCCGCGCTACCCTCCGATATACGACATCTCGATCTTCTTCAGGGACACGGTCTCGGCTGAGCGGATCTCAGAGTAGCGGTCGCCACGCCGCTTCCAGAGGGAAGCGACGGCTTCCGCAATTTCCGCATCGGACGTCCCGCTGCGCAGGAGCGTTTTCAGGTCAAACCCTTCCGTCGCAAACAGGCAGGTGTAGAGCCGGCCTTCCGTGGAAAGCCGCAGGCGGGTGCAATCGCGGCAGAAGGCCTGGGTGACCGAGGCGATGACGCCGATCTCGCCTCCGCCGTCCTTGTAGCGCCAGCGCTTCGCAACTTCCCCCTGGTAATTCGGATTCACCGGCTCGATCGGCATCTCCGCGTCGATCCGGCGGAGAATCTCCCGGGCGCTCACCACGTCATCCATGCGCCAGCCGTTGGTGGCGCCCACGTCCATGTATTCGATGAAGCGCAGGATGTGGCCGCTGCTCTTGAAGAACCGCGCCATGGACAGGACGCTGCCATCGTTGAGGCCGCGCTTGACCACCATGTTGACCTTGACGGGACTGATGCCCGCGGCGTCGGCGGCCTCTATCCCCGCGATGACCCGCTCCACGGGGAAGCTGACATCGTTCATGGCCTGGAAAACCGCATTGTCGAGGGAGTCGAGGCTCACGGTGATGCGCCTCAGACCCGCTTCCCGAAGGGCCTGCGCTTTCTGCTTCAGGTTTGATCCGTTGGTGGTCAGCGTCAGGTCCAGGCCCGGGATCTCCGAGAGCATTGCCACCAAGTCCTCGACGTTGCGCCGCACCAGGGGTTCGCCGCCGGTGAGGCGGACTTTCTCCACCCCGAGGGAGCGGAAGATCCGCGCGACCCGGGTGATTTCCTCGAAGCTCAGGATCTCCCTGCGGTCCAGGAACTGGTAATGGGGCCCAAAGACCTCCTTGGGCATGCAGTACACGCAGCGGAAATTGCAGCGGTCGGTGATGGAAATGCGCAGGTCCCGCAGGGGCCGGCCTTGGGTGTCCTCGAGGATCGGGCCGTCCCCTCGCCGGGGCCGCGCGCCGGCGGCGCTTCTCGCAGTGGGGTCTTTGTCGAACCGGGCGGGGCGGATAACGTCCATCGCTGTTTGATGCTCCGTGCGGCGATCTCCTGGGTCCCCGGGGAGGTGTTTCCGCGCGGGAGCAGGATTATTGCAGATTGCGACAACCGGGGAAACTCGGGAGTTCACGCCGGCGTCTCGTTGAATGTTTTCAGGCGACCGCGCACAATGAGCGGTCTCGTCCCCTTTGACCGGTTTTGACCGCGTTTGATTCACGTAGCGGACAGCTTGCAGGAACCCTGGCCTTGAGCGCACCAACTTTCCGTGTATCCATCGTCATGCAGCGGCGCGAGTTGGATAATCCGTGGGTGCCCGAAACTTGGGAGGCCGTGGAAGCGCGAATCGAGGATGACTCCCAGGCCTCGGACGTGTCGCCACTGGACGAGGACGATTCCGGAAGTCGCTGGCTATGGCGGGGGTACGAAATCGTTCTCCAACCGGGGGAAGCGGAGGGTTACCTGCTCAACATGCAGGCGCCCGATCCGCGGCTGTTCGTGTGCTGGCGCCCGGAAGGTGATGTCGCCAAGCCCGCCATGGTGACCGTGAGCTACGGCGAGGCGGCGCGCTGGGTGGACGCCAGCGAAAACGTGGACGGTGTTCCCATCCCGGCAGAAATGGCGCCGGTAGTGCGGCAGTTTGCCGAACGCCACTATCGGCGGGAACCCAAGCGCAAGCGCCGCTGACGCGTCGCACCATGAACGAGGACAAGTCCAAGGAAACCTTCGTCGCGCGCTGGTCGCGCCTCAAGCGGGAGGCAGAGACAGCGCCGCCGGCGGAGCGTCCCGGCCCCGCGCCGGGAGCGGCGGGCGAGCAGCCCCCGGAGCTTCCCCCGATCGAGGCGCTCACTGCGGATTCGGATTTCTCGGTGTTCTTTCACCCAAAGGTGGACGAGAAGCTGCGCCGGCTGGCCCTGAAGAAGCTGTTTCACGACCCGCGCCTCAACGTCGTTGACGTCATGGAGGACGACCTGTTCGAAATGGCCGAGTGGACGGTCCCCGCGGAGGGGTGGCTCTCTGAGCTCAAGCAGTTTCAGCACCTTTTGGCCGACAACAAGGAGCAGGAGGAAAGCCAACTTGACGAGACCAAGGCCGACGCCTTGCCGGACGCCCAGAAGGTGTCTGAGGCAGCTTCCGGGGCTGAGGCCATGGAGGATCGGTTGACGGGGCCCGGGGGCCCCGACCCGATCGGCACCACCATCCCGGACGCCGAAGACCTCGCTCGCGGCCCCGCCGCCTCGAGGGACAGCGACGTGGATTCCAAGGGATGATCTGTCATTATTTTCCGCTCTTCTTGGGTTCGGAAATTGCTTCAAATATCACATATTGATCAGCGGTCGGGTCCACCAATCCTGTAACTCTTTGAAATGTCTTTGAAAGACAAGACCGTCCAGGTCTGCGACTGTAACCGCACGATCCCGCTCAATGGGGGAGTTCTGGCCAAAGCGCTTCAGCTGGACGCCCCTCTTCCTGTGCGCCATCAACTGTGCCGGCATCAAATCGGCGAGTACGAGTCAGCCCTGCGCAGCGGGGGGGACATTCTGGTCGCCTGCACCCAGGAGGCCCCCCTGTTCTCGGAAGTTCGTGATGCCTTTGCGGCAGATGCCGACGTCCGGTTTGTGAATATCCGTGAAACGGCGGGCTGGTCGGAGGAAGGCCGCCAGGCCGCACCCAAGATCGCCGCCCTGATCGCGGCCGCCCGCCTTCCGGATCCGGAGCCGACGACCTCCATTGATTACGCGTCGGGTGGCAAACTGCTCATCATCGGCCAGGCGGGCGCGGCAATTCACTGGGCCAACAAGCTCTCTGAACGACTTGACGTCAGCGTGCTGGTTACCTCCTCCTCCGGCGGCGAGGAACTGCCCCTGGCCCGGTCTTTCCCGGTCCTGTCTGGGAAGATCCAGTCCCTGCAGGGGTATCTGGGCGCGTTCGAGGTGCGCTGGGAGCAGGTCAATCCCATCGACTTGGAGGCGTGCACCCGCTGCAACGCCTGTATCGAGGTCTGTCCGGAAGGCGCCATCGGCTACAGCTACCAGATCGACCTCGACAAGTGCCGGGGTCACCGCAGGTGCGTCGCGGCGTGTGGGGACATCCGCGCCATTGACTTTGACCGCGAGGACCGCGCGCGTTCCGAGACCTTTGATCTGGTGCTTGACCTCGGGACCGAACCCCTGTTCCGGATGCACCAGCCGCCTCAGGGCTACCTCGCTCCGGGCCGGGATCCTTTCGACCAGGCGATGGCGGCCGCCGAATTGACCCAGATGGTGGGCGAGTTCGAGAAGCCGAAGTACTTCGCCTACAAGGAAAGCCTCTGCGCCCATGGCCGGAACAAGATCACCGGCTGTACCAATTGCCTCGACACCTGCTCCACCTCGGCCATCGTCGAGGATGGCGACCTGGTCACGGTGCAGCCCCATCTGTGCATGGGCTGCGGCGGCTGTGCCACCGTGTGCCCCTCGGGAGCGCTCACCTATGTGTACCCGCGGGTTGCGGATCTGGGCAAGCGGGTTAAGACCCTGCTATCCACGTATGCCGCGGCGGGGGGCGAGGACGCCTGCCTGTTGTTCCATAGCCCGGCCGAAGGGCGGGATCTCATCGGCACGCTGGGGCGGCGGGGACGCGGACTCCCGGCCCGCGTGATCCCGGTGGAGGTCTTCCACGTGGCTTCCCTCGGCCTCGACGTGGTGCTCGGCGCGTTCGCCTTCGGCGCCGCCGAGGTTCGAATCCTGCTCACCGGAAGCGAAGCGCCCGAGTATGGGCAAGCCTTGAGAACCCAGTTGGGCTTCGCGGAGGAGATCGTGCAAGGTCTGGGATTCCGCGGCCGGCATTTCGGAATCGTCGAAGCCGGCGAGCCTGTTGAGCTGGAACAGGCGCTGTGGGGGACCGCGGCGCCGCAAGGCTGCGCCGTGCCGGCGCCCTTTTATCTTTTCAATGAGAAGCGCACCACCCTTGAGTTTGTGTTCGAGCATTTGGCGAACCATGCTCCCGCGCTGCAGCAAGAGATTTCGCTTGGTAGCGGCGCCCCCTACGGTACAATCCGCGTGGACAAAGACAAGTGCACCATGTGTCTGTCTTGCGTGGGAGCGTGCCCGGAAAAGGCGCTGCTCGACACCAAGGAAACCCCGCAGCTCAGGTTCATCGAGAAGAATTGCGTGCAATGCGGAATCTGTGCGCATACCTGTCCGGAGGAGGCGATCACGCTTGATTCAAGGCTGCTCCTCGCGCGCGAATGGAAAGAGGCGCGGGTCATCAATGAAGCCGAGGTGGCTCTCTGCTCCCGATGCGGCAAGCCCCTCGGGACCAAGCGGATGGTGGACGCCATGATCGATCGTCTCAAGGGCCATTCCATGTTTGCCGACCCCGGATCCCTTGACCGGCTGCGCATGTGTGGCGATTGCCGGGTGGTGGACCTCGTGCGGCAGGAGAAGTCGGTGTCCATCTTCGAGGTCAAGGGATGAGAGCCGCGGCGCTGGAGCGGACCGAAGTCACTGCGCTTTCGCCGGAGGATGCGGGCCGGGCTGACTTCTACGCGTTGCTGGCCGCCCTGTATTTCGCGCCGCCGAATGGCGAACTGCTGTCCCTGCTGGCCGCAACGGCGCCGGCCGGCGAGCCGGATTCGCCGCTTTACATGGCGTGGGAAGCGCTCGGTGAAGCCGCCCGCGAAACCGATCCGGAACGGGTCGCCGATGAATTTGCCCGCCTGTTCGCCGGCCCGGGGCGCCCACCGGTGATGGTCTACGGTTCGCACCACCGGACCGGGTTCCTGATGGACACGCCCCTGGTGGAACTCCGGGAGCACCTGGCCGAGCTCGGCTTGGGGCGTAAGGAGGGTGTCGGGGAGTCCGAGGATCACATGGCGGGCCTTTGCGACGTGATGAGGCTGCTTATCGCCGGCGCAGAGGGCATCGCACCGGCGACCCTGGAGCAGCAGCAGGAATTCTTCAATCGCCACATCGGGCCGTGGTATCGCAGTCTGGCTCGGGAATTGACCGCGTGCGACGAGGCGGATTTTTACCGGCGCGTGGGCCGGTTTACAGAGGCTTTTTTGGATGTTGAAGCGTCGTCTTTCAACATTGGCAGCTGACTTTGACGAGGAGGGTCGACCATGAGTTCGAAAGCAGGAAACAACGGCAGAAGGAACTTCATCAAGGCGCTCGGTCTGGGCGGCGCGGTAGCGGTGACCGCAGCCGTGCTGACCACAGGCGAACAGCCGCGGGAACGCGCGGCGCGCTCCGAAGGCAAGCGCAAGGGCGCCGGCTATCGCGATACGGCCCACGTCCGCGAGTATTACAAGACGGCCCGTGTCTGATTCACTGAGGAGACTCTCAAATGCAGCTCACGCGGAAATCCATCACTGAAGTCAAGAGCACCGGGCGCCTGAGCCGAGGCGTGTCCGGGTTTCTGGGCAACACCATTAACCGCCGGGCGTTTCTGAAGCGCTCCGGCGTTGCGGCCGGCGCCGGCGCCTTCGCCGCCTACCTCCCAAGTTCGATGATGGGCAAGGCGGAAGCCGCCACCGCCGTCGGCGGCGGGCCGGTCGAAGTCAAGCGCACCGTCTGTACCCACTGTTCGGTGGGTTGTGCCGTTGACGCGGTCGTGAAGAACGGCGTCTGGGTTCGGCAGGAGCCTGTGTTCGACTCGCCCATCAACCTCGGCTCTCATTGCGCCAAGGGTGCGGCATTGCGCGAGCACGGCCACGGCGAGCACCGCCTCAGATATCCGATGAAGCTGGCCGGCGGCAAGTGGCAGAAGATGTCCTGGGACCAGGCCGTGAACGAGATCGGCGACCTGATGCTCAAGGTCCGCAAGGAATCCGGCCCCGACGCCGTCGAATGGATCGGCTCGTCCAAGTGCAACAACGAGCAGTCCTATCTGCAGCGCAAGTTCGCCGCCTTCTGGGGCTCGAACAACATGGACCACCAGGCGCGCATCTGCCATTCGACGACGGTGGCGGGGGTGGCGAACACCTGGGGCTACGGCGCCATGACCAATTCTTATAACGACATGCAGAACTCCAAGTCCATCTTCTACATCGGGTCCAACGCCGCCGAGGCGCACCCGGTGTCGCTGCTGCACATGCTGCATGCCAAGGAGAACGGCGCCAAGGTTATCGTCGCCGACCCGCGGTTCACCCGCACCGCGGCGAAATCGGACTTCTACCTTCGCATGCGTTCGGGAACGGACATCCCGCTGATCTGGGGCATCCTGTACCACATCTTCGAAAACGGCTGGGAAGACAAGGAGTACATCAACGGCAAGGTGTACGGCATGGAGAAAGTCCGGGAGGAGGTCAAGAAATGGACTCCCGACGTGGTCCAGGACGTCACCGGCGCCGACGAGAAGACAGTCAAGACCGTGGCCGAGATGCTGGCCAAGAACCGGCCCGGCACCATCGTCTGGTGCATGGGTGGAACCCAGCACACCGTGGGCAACGGCAACGTCCGCGCCTACTGCACGCTGATGCTGGCGCTGGGCAACATCGGGGTGTCCGGTGGCGGCGCCAACATCTTCCGCGGTCACGACAACGTGCAGGGCGC
>DKBC01000084.1 GCA_002451065.1 Betaproteobacteria bacterium UBA6910 | reverse complement strand
CGTATCGAGCTGGCCAATTCCCTGCTTTTCACGCTGCCTGGCGCCCCTGTCATCTACTACGGCGACGAGATTGGCATGGGCGATGACATCTGGCTCGAGGACCGGGACGGCGTGCGCACGCCCATGCAATGGAGCCCGGACCGCAACGGCGGATTCTCCCGCTCGGATCCCCAGAAGCTCTACCTGCCGCCGGTGATGGACTCGATCTACGGCTACGAGGCGGTGAACGTGGAGGCCCAGGCACGCAATCCTTCTTCACTGCTCAACTGGACCCAGCGCGTCATCGCCATGAGGAAGAGCTTCAAGAGCGCGGGCCGCGGAAAACTGAGCTTCCTCGAGCCGGGCAACCGCAAGGTACTGGCCTACATACGGGAGCACGAGGACGAGGTGGTGCTGTGCGTGGCTAACCTGGCCCGCAGCCCCCAGGCGGTGGAACTCAATCTTTCCCAGTATCGCGGGCGGGTGCCGGTGGAACTTTCCGGGCGCTCGGCGTTTCCGCCCGTCGGCGAACTGCCCTACCTTTTGACTCTTTCCGGGTATGGCTACTACGCCTTCCGCCTGGCCACCGATATCGACGTGCCCTACTGGCACGAGGAAACCCTCCCGCGGCCCGAGCTTCCGACCCTGGTGCTGCTCGAGGGCTGGCGCACCTTCCTTCACCACAAGGGCGGCGCGGGCGACGTGCGGCGCGCCATGGCGAGCCGCACCCGGGATCAGCTGCAGAACGACGTGCTCAAGCCCTACCTGCTCACCAAGCGCTGGTTTGCCGCCAAGGGCCACGCGATCAAAAAGCTGCAGATCGTCGAGGAAGGCGAATGGGCCAGCGAATTCGGAAGCTGGCTGATGACCTTTATCGGCGTGGAATGCGCCGACCTGGATCCCCAGACCTATTTCCTGCCGCTGGCGGTGGCTTGGGGCGAAGGGGACGAGGAGCGGCTGCGCGCCTACGGCTCCTGGACCCTGGCCAAGGTGCGGCAAAAAGCGAAGGTCGGAATCCTGTTCGGCGCCTTCGGCGAGGATTCCTTCTGCCGCGCCCTGGTGTCAGCCATGGGGAAGAACCAGGACTTTCCCTTCGGCGGCGGCAAGCTGGTGTTCCGTTCCACTTCCGCCTACCCGGCGCTGGTGACCGATCCCAACGCGGAGATCCGGCGTCCTTCCCTGGAGCAGAGCAACACCGGGTTGTTTTTCGGCAACCAGCTCTACCTGAAGGGCTACCGGCGCGTGCAGGACGGGATCAACCCCGAGGTGGAAATGGGCCACTTTCTCACCGACGTCTCCCCGTTTCCCAACATCGCGCCGGTGGCCGGCGTGATGGATTACGTGCGCAAGGACGGCACTGCGGTGACCCTTGCCCTGCTTCAGGGGTACCGGGATAACCAGGGCAGCGGCTGGAACTTCGCGCTGGAATATCTCGAGCGCTACTTTGAGGCGTCTCTGGGCGAGGCCCGCGTGGCGAGACACGAGCCGCGGGACGACGACCCCCACGCCGGCTTCCTCGCTTTGATGCGCACTCTTGGGCGGCGCACCGCGGAACTGCACCATGCTCTTGGAAAGACGACCGGGGAAGGGGCCTTCGATCCGGAGCCGGTGACGCCCGAAGATCTCGCGGCCTGGAAGGGCAAGGTGCACGAGGACGCGGTGCACACCCTGGATCAGCTGGAGGGCCGGCGCCCCAGCCTGGACAAGTCTTCCCATCAGGCGGCTGATCTCATCCTGGCCTCGCGCGTGGCCATCATGGACACCATCGAGCGCCTGGTGCCCGCGACATCCACCATGATGAAGACGCGCTACCACGGCGATTACCATCTGGGACAGGTGCTGCTGCACCAGGACGATTTCATCATCACCGATTTCGAGGGCGAGCCGGCGCGCACCATCGCGGAGCGCCGCATGAAGCACTCCCCGCTGCGGGACGTGGCGGGAATGCTGCGTTCCTTCAGCTATGCGGCGGCGTCCTCCCTGGACCAGTTCACGGCGACCAGGCCCGACGACCGGCCGCTGCTGGGTCCTCTAGCCAATGCCTGGGAACAGGCGGCCTCCGCCGCCTTTGTCGAGGCTTACCGGGAAGTGGTCGAGGGATGTCCCTCCTACCCGGCGGTCGAGGACGAAGCCCGGCGCCTGCTGAGCTTGTTCTCCGTGGAAAAGGCCCTCTACGAGGTGCGCTACGAGCTGGACAACCGGCCGACATGGCTGCCGATTCCATTGCACAGCCTGATCCGCCTGCTGAAGAGCCTGGAGAACGGGGAGCCCCGGACGTGAGGCCTTGGGCTGATTCTTCGCAGGGGGCGGGCACCCGATGTCGTCCCGGAAGTCTGTATCATTGCGGATAAAATAACGGTCCAGCGCGGTTCCCGCCCCGGGCGGGCGATCATGGGCAGCGCCGGCGACCTTCTCCCGGGAACGCGAGTCGGTGTGGATCCCGAGTTCGATCAGGCGCGCTGCCGCGCGGACTACTCGCGGATCGTGATGGTGCTTCAGGGCGGCCGCCTGCGGGACACCGATTCGTACTTCTTGGGCGAGCGCTGATCGAGCCGCCGCCTGTTAACGAAAGGAGAACTATATGGAAGTTTGGCCGGGAAAGCCTTATCCCCTGGGCGCCACTTGGGACGGCCAGGGGGTTAACTTTTCGCTTTTCTCGGAGCATGGCGAGCGCGTCGAGTTGTGCTTGTACGACGCCAGGGGACGGCGCGAAACCGCCCGCATTCCCCTCGTAGAGCGCACCGATCAGGTCTGGCATGGCTACCTGCCTCACGCCCGGCCGGGTCTGCTTTACGGCTACCGGGTCCACGGCCCCTATGATCCCGCCCGGGGCCATCGCTTCAATTCCAACAAGCTGCTGCTCGACCCTTATGCCAGGGACCTGGTGGGGTCGGTGAAGTGGAGCGACGCCCATTTCGGCTACCGCATTGGGCACGGCCAGGAAGATCTCTCTTTCGACCGTCGCGACAGCGCCGAGGGTATGCCCAGGTGCCGGGTGGTGGATGCTTCGTTTACCTGGGGCGGAGATCAACATCCCAAAGTTCCCTGGCACAAGACCGTCATCTACGAGTTGCACGTCAAGGGCTTCACCCATCTGCATCCGGACGTGCCGCCGGAACTTCGCGGCACCTATGCCGGCCTCTGCACCGGCCCCGTAATCGATTATCTCCAGCGTCTCGGGGTGACGGCGCTGGAACTGCTGCCGGTGCACGCCTTCGTCGACGAGCGCCACCTGGTGGAGAAGGGGCTGCGCAATTACTGGGGATACAACTCCATCGGGTATTTCGCGCCGGACGGGCGGTATTCGGCTACCGGGTCCATCAAGGAATTCAAGACCATGGTGAAGACCCTGCATTCGGCCGGGATCGAGGTGATCCTGGACGTGGTGTACAACCACACCGCCGAGGGCAACCAGTTGGGGCCGACCTTGAGCTTTCGCGGCCTGGACAACGCCACTTATTACCGGCTGACGCCGGACAACCCGCGCTACTACATGGACTACACCGGGTGCGGCAACACCCTGAACATGCTGCACCCGCGGGTCCTGCAACTGATCATGGACTCGCTGCGCTACNNCATCCACCAGGACCCGGTGCTGTCTCAGGTCAAGTTGATCGCGGAGCCATGGGACCTGGGAGAGGGCGGTTACCAGGTGGGCAATTTCCCGGTGGGATGGGCGGAATGGAACGATCGCTACCGGGACGTGGTGCGGGCCTATTGGAAAGGCGATGGCGGGCTGATCGGCGAATTCGCCTACCGCTTGACCGGCTCCAGCGACCTTTATGCCCGAAGCGGCCGCCGGCCCTACGCCAGCGTCAATTTCATCACCGCCCATGACGGTTTCACGCTGGAGGACCTGGTCAGCTACAACGAGAAGCACAAC
>DKBC01000165.1:4168-4338 GCA_002451065.1 Betaproteobacteria bacterium UBA6910 | reverse complement strand
GCCTCGACCTCCACCGTGAGGGTCGCTTCGGCCGACTTCGTGAGTTCCTCCGGCGCCGCCGGATTCCCCTCGAGGGCGCGCCTCACGAAGCCGACCCGGCCCCCCAGGGGTGCGCCGATCTCCTCATAGCCGGTCTTGACGCTCAGCAGACGCACCGCCACCGCTGCCGA
>DKBC01000165.1:0-4126 GCA_002451065.1 Betaproteobacteria bacterium UBA6910 | reverse complement strand
CCGAACAACGTCAGCGCAACGAATTTGGCTCGCATTGGACGCACCTCCCGACAAGGACAGGGTCTCTTCCCCGCCGTCCCAAGACAATCACGCCTGCGAGATTTGGCAAGAGGTTGGTGCTCGACCTCGGGGTCTGATACCTTCGGCTGAACGCGTTTCGCAGGAGGAGTCGCAGTGAGATTCGGCACGACGTTCGGGGTGTTGGCGGCGGTCATCGTGGCGACCGCGGCGGTCGGGACGGCGGTTGCCGGGCTGCGGGAAACCGTTGTGGCGGTGAAGCCGGCCGTGGTGGCCGTGGGCACCTACGAGAAGATGCGCAGGCCGGCGGCGGTGTTTCTCGGCACCGGGTTCGCCGTGGCCGACGGGCGCCACGTGGTGACCAACCTCCATGTCCTGCCCGGTCGTCTGGACGAGGGGAAGCGGGAAACGATGGGGGTGTTCACCGGGGCGGGCGGCAACCCCGAGTTCCGCGCCGCCCTCCAGGTCGCTGGCGACGAGGAGCACGATCTGGCCCTCCTGAGGATCGAGGGCGCCCCGCTGCGGCCCCTCACCGTCGGCGACTCCGGGTCGGTCCGAGAAGGCGACCGGGTGGCCTTCACGGGCTTCCCCATCGGAATGGTGCTGGGGTTCTACCCCGTGACCCACGCTGGGATCGTCTCGTCCGTGACCCCCATCGCGATCCCCAGGAGCGACGCCCGCCAACTCGAGCCCGCGGTGCTCGCGCGGCTCCAAAGCCCCTACGACGTGTTCCAGCTCGACGCCACGGCCTACCCCGGCAACAGCGGCAGCCCTCTCTACGACCCGGAGACCGGCGTCGTCTGGGGAGTGCTCAACATGGTGTTCGTCAAGGAGACCAAAGAGCACGTGCTGGACAGGCCGAGCGCGATCTCGTACGCGATACCGGCGCGCCACGTGAGGGAGCTGCTGCGCGGGGCGGGGCTGCTCCCCGAGCGATAGTGCCGGCGGAGAGCCTATCCCCGAAGGTGGAGGAGCGGTCCATGTGCCAGTTCTGCGTGACGCACGGCGAGGGTGAGAAGTGGTATCTGCGGGCCGAGAACTACGCCGAGGACCTCCTCAGCGACCTGCGGCGCCGGAGATTCGTCGAAGGCTTTCTCGCCGACTCCGACCACCTCCGCCGGGACCGGGACCGGCTGGAGCGCCTTGCCAGGGCGCCCGGGTTCGTGCGCCGGGCCGTGGCCCGGGGCATCTCGTGGCGGATGAAGAAGGTCCACTTCGGCCAGGTCGTGCCGCTGGAGGACCTGGAGCGGATCCTCGGCTTCGTCAGCTCCGTCGTCCGGCTGGCGTGCGCCTGCCGGCAGGTGAGCCTCGGCCGCGAGGCGCGGTACTGCTACGCGCTCAGTCTTGCTCCGGACGGGGGCGAGTTCCGGCGGATCGCCGACCGTCTCGATCCCGCTTATTTCAAGGGTCCCGACATGCAGGGGCTGGAGACCCTGACCTGCGAAGAGGCCCTCGCCTCGTTCCGCGGTCACGAGGACGAGGGGCTCTGCCACAGCGTCTGGACGTTGGTCACCCCGTACATCGGCGTGGTCTGCAATTGCGACCGGACCGACTGCATGGCCATGCGGTCGACCGTGGTCCACGAGGTTCCGGTCATGTTCCGAGCCGAGTACGTGGCGCGGCTCGACCCGGACCGGTGCACGGGCTGCCGTTCGTGCCTACGGTCGTGCCAGTTCGGCGCCCTCTCCTACCGCGCCGGCGTCGGCAAGGCCGCCGTGGACGCCAGCCGGTGCTTCGGGTGCGGCGTCTGCCGGGTCGCCTGCCCCACGGATGCCCTCGACCTCGCGGACCGCGCTTCGGATCCGGTCGCCGCGCGGCTGTGGTAGCGGTTCGAGCCAGCCGCGCGACACCTCCCGCTTGCCTGCGAGGACGCCACCAGACCGGAGTGTTTGGGCGGGGCTGGCGCAATATCTACATGGGGATGCACGATCTGCAGGAAGACGGTCGAACGGCGAGCCGCTCGAGGACCCAGGCGGGAAGCCGCAGGGCAAGGCGGGGCCAACAAGGGACATCACCGACGAAGCCCAGGAGCTCCGGGTGGCGATGTCGCGGCGGGTCTCGAGGCAGTCGGCCTGAATGAGTCCGGTTGCGGCACAGTCGCCTGGGCTATTCGGCCTCCCCCAGGAAGAGCCGGTGGTATTCACCTTCACTGAGATGCGTCCTCAGGAGGCCGGTCAGGAAGGTAACCGCTTCATCGATTTCAGGGGAACTGAGCCGCGGGATCAACACGCGCAGAAGGTCACGGCTGCAAAAGCGTTCCAGAAAAGCGGCCAGCGACTTTTCGTCGAGACGCCGTTCCAGGCCGAAACAGATCTCGGTTACGGTGCTGAGCGAAAACAGCTCGTCGGACATCGCTTTCTCGCAGTGCGGTGAGAGGCGACCACGCAGTGGCCGGGAGAAGGGGCGCGCGGTCCCCCTGGTGCGCTGAAACCTCTCTCGGCGCCAAGTCGAAGAAGCTCCGGACACACTCTTGCCGGCTTGCCTTCTCCGTCACTCCGGCTTCCGGCGGAGTGACGACCGGGACTGAGCCGTTCCTTCGATCGATTGTTCACGCAAATACAGTGGTCCGCTTCCTGAATACCGTTGCAGTCGAGGGACGCTGCGCCCGGACCCGCTAGGTGCGAGGAGCGAGGATACCGGGCAGTATTCGACCGACGAGCAACGCAGCGGGCCGGGATGCAGCGCCGCGCACGCGATCCAGTAAACGGAGCACTAGAAGCAACCAAGCTGGCACTGCCGTATCTTGTGGCCCCGGACATTGGCCGCCTCAGCGACCGACTTGGGCTTGACTTTGAGTTCACGGGCGAGGGCGAAGACGGCGGGACAGGTGAGTTCGCCCTTTTCACGGAGGGCCTCGACCCGGCGGGCGACCTCTTCACCGAACGGTTCGGTCACGGAACCCGCGTAGGGTGTCTTGCCCACCGTGAAGCAGCCGAGTTGGCAGTCCGTGACGCGGATGCCGAGCCTGTCGATCATCGCCCCGACATCAAGGCGGGAAACGCCGGCGTCCGTGGCCAGCTTCCAGCCCGAGGGGCAAGCCACGTAGCCGTCTTTCACGGCCGCTTTCACGGCCTTCTCCAGCTGCGAAAGCGCTTCCTCGGACAGATTGCCGGGATTTTCGGGCAGTTTTATCCTGCCGCTCTTTTTCTTGCGGTCAGCGTCGCTGAAATCGCGCATGGGCAAATTCCCTCATCTTCCTGAATCACGTACCGTCACGCGGCCCGACCATTCGAGCAGCGAGGCGACGGCCCGGCCGTCCGGGCGACACGGCGATTGAGCACCGTCAGCCCGCCTATAGTACATCGCTTCCTTGCGGCGAGGGGAGAGGTGGTCTTGAAGCGGACCGAGCAAAAAAGGTTCAACGCGCCGCCGGACACGACCGCCCTCCATGATGGGGCCACCGTGTCCGGTGGTGACCAAGCGCCAGGTGCAGTCTAGTTGAGTCCGTTTAGGTCTGTCGACCCGCTCCCAAACGGGGCGGATTCGAGGTCGGTGCTCATTCAAAGTCCTGGCCCAAGGGGTAGGTGCTTAGCAGGCTATAGCCGTTATCGGTGATGAGGATATTCTGTTCCAGCCTTACCCCTTGAACCCCATTGTGCTCGTATGTTTCAAATGCCATTGTCATGTTCTTTTCGAGAACGACAGGCTCCTTTGCCGAGGAGGTCGTCACATAAGGCCACTCATGTGTGTCCAGACCGATTCCGTGCCCGAAATGGAGCGTCGTCTCGGAATAATCGTCGGGGTCGCGCAATTTGGCCTGGACATCTGCAGTCGTGCTCCCCGGCTTGACCTGATCCAATGTGGCCTGCAGACGTTCACTGCATCTCTTGAACAGGTCTTTTTGTTCGGCCGTTGCCTTTCCGCAGACGAAACTCCTCACGTGGTCGCATGCGTAGCCCTTATAGAGATGAACCCGGTCGATGATCAAGATATCGCCCGACCTCACCTGTCGATCACTCGTAAACGTCCTCCAGTAGGGATAGCTGCGTGCGGTGCAAACCCCTCTGACCATGTCGGCCCCGCGCTCGAAGAGGAGTTTACACATGGCTGCCTGGATGTCGCATTCTCTCACACCCGGACGCAGCATCGTTCTCGCTTCTTCAAACGC
>DKBC01000336.1 GCA_002451065.1 Betaproteobacteria bacterium UBA6910 | reverse complement strand
TTGCTATCGATCCCGCTGCGCGGGCCCCGCGACAGGTGGCTCATGGCAGCCCCAGCGTGAATCCCTTCATGGTGGTGATGGCGCGCTCGCTTTGTAACGGGCCGGGCCCATCTCCCGCGTCGGCGTTCTCCGGCTCGGGCATCAGTCGCAGGGCCTGCTCCAAGTTGTAGCGGGCGTCCCAGCGGCCCGGGTCTGCGCGCAGGGCTTCGCGGTAGGATTGCTTGGCAAGCTCGGCGTAAGGCAGAGCTTCCGCCTGGTTGCCATCGCGGATCGCGCGCAGTGCTTCCCGCAGGAACAGGTTGCCGATGTTGTAGCGCGCTGCGCTTGCCAGCGGCCCATCTTCCGCCGCGGCGATTTCCTGGTACAGGGCCAGGGACCGGTCAACGTCGCCCCCTTTACCCATGTGAAATGCCTGGGCGAAGCGGGCCTCCGGCGGCAATTCCTCGGCCGCCCGCACGACGCTGCCGTCCCGCATCTGCGCGTTCCAGTCGCGAACCCGGTGAAGGTGCCAGGCGTCCCATCCCGCCGCTCCCGCGAGCACCGCGAGCGCCCCTAAAGCGATTCGCAGCCGCAAGGGGGTCAGGAGCGGCGCCATGGTTGAACCTCGATCGCGGCGGCGGCGGCGAGCAAGGCCGTCAGCAGCACTGCGACAACGAAAAAGATCTGGGACAGGTCGCGGCGAGGCAGGGTTTCGAAATAGCGGATCGGAAAGCCCTCGGCCCGGTTGATATCCGAAATGGTCCGTTTCAGTGCCTCGGGATCTTCCGCCTCATAGGCCCGGTAGGGCGTGCCCATGCTTTGGAAGAATTCGTGCAGGAAATGCTCGGGAACGGTCTCCCCGACTTCCTTCGAAACATCTTTTCCCGGCAGCAGTCCGGGACTGTTGGCCGAACGGATGTAGATCCAGTACAGGGCCACCCGGTGCCGCTTCATGGTTTCCATGATGACCTGTTGCGTGTCCTCGTCCAGGTGCGCGCCGCCGTCGGACACGAGCAGGATCACCCGCGAACCGGTGTAGATCCGGTCTTCGAACAGCGAAAGGGCGGATATGAGACCGCGGCCAATTTCGGTGTCGCTCAATCCCTTGCCGATGTCACCCGCTCGAATCGCCGCCTGGATGACCTCCTGTTTCTGGGTGAAATCGAGAACGCGCATGGGAAAGGCGCTGAAAGCCACCATGGCGAAGCGGTCCCGGGGCCGGCCTGCCGCGAACTCCGCGAGGAGCCGTCGCGCGACCTTGCCTTTGGACTCGCCGACCGGACCGGAGAAAGCGGGACGGTAATCGGCCGCTGAACGCGCCGCGTCGTGGAAGGGCTGATCCATGCTGCGGCTGCGGTCGAGCAGCAGTACGATTTCCGCGCCGCGACCGATGCGTTCCACGGCTTCCCCCGAGCGGTAGGGGCCTGCGAGTCCCACCACCAGCGTGGCCAAGGCTGCCGACGCGGCAACCCGCAGCAGCCAGTCCAAATCGGTCGAGAGCGGATCGCGGGGCAGGACGGCGAGGGAGGAGAAGGTGGTAGTCCCGACGCGGCTCCGTATCCATGGCAGCAAAGCGCCCACCAGCAACACCAGCGCCCAGGGGTGATCGAAGGAGACGTTCACGCGCTGCCCCTTTCGATGTTTCGGCAGCGTCGGCATAGCGCTTCCAGCCAGGGCAGAACGCCGGGCTCGTCCGCGCCTTCGCCGAAGAACTCGCGGCGGGAAATCTCGAAGAACCTTTCGAGGTCCGCCTCCAGCGGCGCAAACTTGGGCCGCTGCGAGAGCAACGCTTCCAGTTCGCGGCTGAATACCGCCCGGCCCGCCCATTCGTCGAGAGCCCGGTGGATTTCGCGCAGGGCGTCGCGCACGGCCCCGGCATCGTCGCGCCCGGCGAGCATTTTCACCTGCCGGTGGGCGCGGGCAAAGGGTCCCCGACTCCGGGCCAGAAAAGGTATCCCCCAAAGCTGGTAGCAAAGGAACAAGGCGAGAACGCCGCCGGCGACCGCATAGGCGGCGAGGCGGGTCATCACGGCGCTGGTGCTGATCGGTTTCGGCGGCGCATCGGGCTGCATTTCGTCGAGAGGACCCCTGGCGAGGATGGTGGTAGGCGTGAGGGGCCCCGCCGTGAACGGCCATTCCGGCACTGCCAGCCTGGCAAGCGTGCCGCCGGACAACTCCAAGGTTACCTCCGGAAGCGCTAGGGTCAGCACCTCCCGCGGCGCGTTCACGATCTGATACGCAAGTATGATTTCGAACCTGTGGCTGCCGACGCCGGCCGTCCGGGAGGCCTCGACTGCCTGGAGCTCCAGCCATCGCCCGGCCCGCCCCGGCTTGGGAACCGATTTTTCGACCAGCCGGGTCCCGGACGGCAACTCGACCTCGATGCGGCGCTCGAGGACGTCTCCCAGGACGTGGCCATAGGCGCGGGGTTCGTGGACCTCGAGGCGGGGCAATGGCCGCTCTTCGGCGGCGCCGACCGAAGCCGCGAGCCACGCCAGCAGCAGGGCGATCGCGCTATGCCGCATGGGCGCCGGCCTCCACCGTCCAGCCGCGGAAAAAATAGGACGTGAGGCGGTCGGGGTCGAAGCCGTGTTCCAGGAACAGGGGCGGCCGGCCCGCGCGGGTGAAGAGCGAGACGAGCTGTGCGCGCCGCTCGGCGAATGCTTCCGCGATGCGTTGGCGCAGGCTTGCCCGCAGCAGGAGTGTCCGCTCGCGCCCGGTCTCGGGGTCCCGGAACCGGACCAGCCCGAAACGCGGCAGGTGGCGGTATTCGGCCGGGTCCCAGAGCACGATGGGCACCACGTCGTGGCTGGCGAACGAGGTGAGGGCGCGCTCGGTGAGATGGAGCGGGAAATGAAAATCCGATGCCAGGAAAACCAGCGACCGGCTTCGGCCCAGAAAACGATGGGCTTCCAACAATCCGTCGGCGGCATTGCCGGCGGGCCGCAGGGCGCGCAATCGCCGCGCGAGATCCGGTCCGGAGCCCCGCAGCCGCGTCAGGGGGACGTAAAGGTCGCGTCGCACCTCCCGGTCGAAGCCGACGAACCCAAACGGGTCGCCGGTGCGCCAGGCGGAGTAGCCCAGGGAGGCCGCGAGATCGGCAAGCACNNTGCACCGGCACGCTGGCGCGCTGGTTGAACACGCGCACCAGCCACTGGCCAAAAGGGTCGGAAAGGCTCGCCCGCACGTCGAGCCGGCGCGGATCGGGTGAGGCGAGGAGCGGCGAGTGGCCGCGGAATTCGAAACCGCTGCCGGGCTGGGTGCCGGGGTGGTAGCCCGGCAGGTGGCCGCGGGCTCTCCACGGCAGGCGGTAGTGAAACTCCCGGATCATGGGGGCTCGGGAGGCAAGCGATTCAGGGCGCCGCGATGGCCTCGAGAATCTGGCCCGTCAGGCCGCGCGCGATCTCGGCGCGCCGCAATTCGTAGACCGGGTTGAAAAACACCCGGTGGGCGACCGCTTCGTGGAACAGTCCCTGCAGGTCCTCCGGGACAACGCGGTCGCGCCCGTCGAGCCAGGCAGCGACCCGGGCTGCCCGCAGCAGCATGCTCATGCCGCGGGGGCTCGCGCCGGCCAGAATCAGCTCCTGGAGACTTACCCCGGGAAGCGACACGTTGAAGTCTGCCGGCCGCCGGGTCGCTTCCCAGAGCGCCAACGCGTAGTCCTCCAGCGCGGGGGAGGCGCGAACGCCGCTCTGGATGGCGGCCGCCACGGCGTTGAGTTCCTGGTAAGCCAGCACGCCGTCGTCCACCCGCGCCACCAGGGCGTCGGCATCGTGGTACGCGGGATCCGACATGAGGGAGCGCCGCAGGTCTGGGCTTTCGGGCACCTCGATGGAGACCTCGAGCAGGAAGCGATCCCGGGCGGCCGAGGTGATCTCAAACGTCTCCTCCTTCTCCACCCGGTTGCGGTCGGCGAACACCACCAGATGGGGAAAGCGGTGCTCGCGGTTGAAGGCGTTCAGGCTGCGCTCGGCCATCGCGCGCAGCAGCAAGGAATGCACTTGGGGCCGGGCTCGATTGATCTCGTTGAAGAAGAACACCGAGAGCCGTTCGCCGTGCTTGAGCAAGGGGCCCGGATCCACCCGCGGCTTGCCGTCCTCGCCGATGTAGGTGTAGTAGACGAGGTCGTTGGGCATCAAATCGATGGTGCCCTCGATGCGCTCGTAAGCGCCGCCCACGCCCCGGGCAAAAGCCCTCAGCAAGGTGGTCTTGCCCACGCCCACGTCGCCTTCCAGCAGCACGTGGCCCCGGGAAAACACCGCGATGTTGACCAGGCGTACCACCCGGTCCTGACCGATGAGCGCCCGCTTTACCTGCTCCTCCAAACTCAGGGCTCGGGCGCGCCAATCGGCCAGTAACGGGTCATTGAGCTTCATGGAAAGGTTACCCGCTGGTCCACAGTCATGCTAGCAGAGGCTGTTCGCGTCGCCCGCAAACGCCCGGTCAGGTT
>DKBC01000062.1 GCA_002451065.1 Betaproteobacteria bacterium UBA6910 | reverse complement strand
TGCGGTTCGGAAGCCGGCATCGCGGTGTTTACGGAGTACCGCTCCTTCCTGCTGCTCGCGCCGGTGGACATCTGCGCCGGATACGCCGAGCTTGCTTCCACGCTGGAGCGCCTGGACTGGCGCATGGGCTGGGCCGGCGCGAGCCAGGTATCCAAGGGACTGCACTTTGCCCTGGAAGCTGCCCGCGCGCTGGATCCCAAGCCGGTTCTGGTCTTCATGACGGACGGCCACGAAGCCCCGCCCACTGATCCATCGCTTCGCTACCCAGTGGAAAACAGCGGGCAGCGTCGGGTGCCTGGCCTGATAGTGGGTGTCGGCGCGGATGCCCTGTCGCCGATTCCCAAATTCGACATGGACGGCAATCCCCTGGGCGTTTGGGCGGCGCAAGAGGTGGCTCAATTGAGCGTACCTACCCCCGGAGTCGGCAACCTGGATCCCAAGGATCGCGAGGCCGCCGCTTTGCGGGTCAGGCAGAGCACCGAGCACCTGTCTTCCCTGAAAGAGGCCCACCTGAAGACCCTGGCCGCCGAAACCGACCTGCGCTACCTGCGCCTCACGTCGCCGGGCTCGCTGGCCGAAGCGCTGCGCCGACCCGAGTTTGCACGCACGCGCTCCCTGCCAACGGACCTCCGATGGGTGCTGGCCGGCATTGCCTTGGCCGCGACGGCGGGCGCCTTCGCGCCGCGCCTCAGTAGTCGTACTTGATATACCTGAAGCGCTGGTCGTCGGAAGGCGTGCCTTCCAGGGCGCCCGCTTCCTTCCCCGGCTGCCAGTGCACCACCTCCTCGATCTTCTGCGCCAGCGCAAAATCCTTATCGGTGATCCCTTTCGCAGAATGGGTCACCAGCTTCACGATCACAAAGGCATAGGAGACCGTGAGGTCCGGATGGTGCCACGCCGCCTCCGCCAAATGACCCACGGTATTGACCACCATGAGCGTGCCTTTCCAGCCCTCGGTGCGGAACTTGCGGCGGATCCAGCCATCCTCGTAGTACCACTTGGGCAGCTCGCGGGCGAGCCGCGCCTTGATCTCATCTTCCGCGTATACCTTCGGTTTCGGTTCTTCTTGCATGCTTGCTCCGTTGCGACTGCGCTGTTGGACCACGCCGGATCCCCGAAATTCGGATTCTGACAACTGCTTGTTGTGTCACAGAAGATGGTCACGGCAACACGGGGGCGTTCCATTTCTGACACACAATAATCTTCTTGCACTGCAGCATAACCATCTGACTAATAGAGATTTTCAGGAAAAGCAGAGTTTTTTATGCAACCATTGATTCCGGCATGCTATGTGCTATTCTTCGCGTGCGGCAAACCTGAAGCGTTAGTCGTTGGGCCGCAGACGCCGTACCTGGCGGGCGGCGCGGTTCAATCTCTCCTAACAAGCCTTCTTCAATCACGGAGGAGTTTATGACCCAAAAATCGAGGGCCATGATGTGTTCGGTGGCTGCTGTGGCGCTGGCCATTCCGGCGTTTGCTGTAGCCAACGACGATGTGGCCAAGCTTACGAAGGACCCCAAGAACTGGGCGATGCAGGCTGGCGACTTCTACAACCAGCGCCATAGTGCCCTGAAGCAGATCAACAAGGACAACGTCAAGAACCTGCAAGTGGCGTGGACGTTCTCCACCGGCGTACTGCGCGGCCACGAGGGCGGCCCCTTGGTGATCGGCGACACCCTGTACGTGCACTCCGCTTTCCCCAACAAGGTGTTCGCGATTGATCTGGAGACCCAGAAGATCAAGTGGAAGTACGAGCCCAAGCAGGATCCGAGCGTGATCCCCGTGATGTGCTGCGACACGGTGAACCGCGGCGTCGCCTACGCCGAGGGCAAGATCTTCCTGCAGCAGGCCGACACGAACCTGGTGGCCCTGGACGCCAAGACCGGCAAGGAACTGTGGAAGGTCAAGAACGGCGATCCGAAGGTCGGAATGACCAACACCCAGGCGCCGCACGTCTTCAAGGACAAGGTGATCACGGGGATCTCCGGCGGCGAGTTCGGGGTCCGCGGCTTCCTTGCGGCGTACAACATCAATGACGGCAAGCTGGCGTGGAAGTGCTACAGCATGGGACCGGATTCGGACATGTGCATGAACCCGGAAAAGACCATGACCTGGACCGACGGCAAGATGGCGCCGGTGGGCAAGGACTCCTCCCTCAAGACCTGGCAGGGGGACCAGTGGAAGATCGGCGGCGGCACCACCTGGGGCTGGTATTCCTACGATCCCAAGCTGCAGCTCGTGTACTACGGGTCCGGCAACCCCTCCACCTGGAACCCGTCCCAGCGCCCCGGCGACAACAAGTGGTCCATGACCCTGTGGGCCCGCAATGTCGACACCGGCGAAGCCAAGTGGGTGTACCAGATGACGCCCCACGACGAGTGGGACTATGACGGCATCAACGAGGTGATCCTGGCCGACATCGACGTCAAGGGCAAGAAGACGCCGGCCGCGGTGCACTTCGACCGCAACGGTTTTGCCTACACCATGAACCGTGAGACGGGCGAACTGCTGGTGGCCGAGAAGTACGACCCGAAGGTCAACTGGGCGACCCACGTCGACATGAAGACCGGCCGTCCCAAGGTTGATCCGAAGTACGCGACCTCGGTGCATACCACCAAGGATCGCGGCCCGGACATCAACTCCAAGGGCATCTGCCCGGCCGCCCTGGGCACCAAGGACCAGCAGCCCGCGTCGTTCAACCCCATGAATGGCAAGTTCTATGTGCCGACCAACCACGTCTGCATGGACTACGAGCCGTTCAAGGTGGAGTACACGGCGGGTCAGCCCTATGTCGGCGCCACGCTAAGCATGTATCCGGCCCCGGGCAGCCACGGCGGCATGGGTAACTTCATTGTCTGGAACGCGGGCACCGGCAAGATCGAGCAGTCGAAGCCCGAGAAGTTCTCGGTGTGGAGCGGCGCCCTGACCACCGCCGGCGGGATCGCCTGCTACGGCACCCTCGAGGGCTACCTGAAGTGCGTTGACGCCAACGACGTCAAGAAGGAGCTCTACAAGTTCAAGACTCCCTCGGGCATCATCGGCAACGTCAACACCTGGGAGTTCAAGGGCAAGCAGTATATCGGCGTGCTCTCCGGGATCGGCGGCTGGGCCGGCATCGGCCTGGCGGCGGGCCTGGAGAAGGACACCGACGGCCTCGGCGCCGTGGGCGGTTACAAGGAACTGGCGAACTACACCGAACTGGGTGGCGTTCTGACGGTGTTCAAGCTGCCGTAAGGCTGCGGAGGGGGCAAAAACCCCCGAAATTGTTGAAACCCGGAGCTGGCATCCTGATCTAATTCGGGGTGCCAGTTCTTTTTTTGCGCAGAGGAGGAGAAATGAAGGGGATATTTTTGGCTGCCGGACTCGCCGCGGCCCTGATGGGGGGCGCCAATGCCCAGGCCGGTGACGCGCCTTACACCGTGAAGGACGGCAGCATGGTGGACGCCAAGACCTATGAGGGATGGAAGACCTGGCGGGCCCTGGCCTGCGAACGTTGCCACGGTGCCCAGCAGCAGGGCATGGTGGGGCCGTCGCTGATCGAGTCCCTCAAAGTCCTGACCAAAGAACAGTTCGACAAGGTCCTTATGGAAGGGCGGGTGGAAAAGGGGATGCCCAACTTTAATGGCAGCAAGATGGTGACGGAAAACCTCGACGGTCTCTACGCCTTCCTCAAGGGCCGTTCCGACGGGGCCATCAAGCCGGGCAGGCTCCAGAAACTGGAATAGGAAAGGCTCTTTTCGCTGATGACTCGTATTGGACGCCTCGGTTCCGCGGCGTGGCTGCTGGCCGCCCTGCTCCCTTTTTTAATCCCCCCCGCGCTGTCTGCTGAGGGTGGCGATAAGGTGCTGCGGGTCTGCGCCGACCCCAACAATCTGCCGCTCTCCAACCGCAAGCAGGAAGGGTACGAGAACAAGATCGCAGAAGTGCTGGCCCAGGACCTGGGGTGGAAGGTGGAATACAGCTGGTTTCCCCAGCGCATGGGCTTCATCCGCAACACGCTGCGGGCGCGGGACGCGACCGACGAGCGCTACAAATGCGACCTGGTAATGGGCGTGCCGGTCGGTTTTGAGTTGGCCGCGACCACCAAGCCCTACTACCGCTCCACCTACGCCCTCGCCTATGTCAAGGGGCGGGGCCTGGACAGTATCAAAGCCCCGGAGGATCTGCTGAAGCTGCCCCCGGAGAAGCTTTCCAAACTCAAATTTGGGGTATTCAGCCAGACGCCCCCGGTGGACTGGCTGCTGGGGAACAGTCTGTTCGACCAGGCGGTATCCTACCAGCGCCAGAGCGGCGACCCGGAGCAATACCCGGGAGAGATCGTGGAGAAGGACCTGACCGCCGGAAAGATCGACGTCGCATTCGCCTGGGGACCGATCGCCGGGTATTTCGCCAAGATGTCTCCGGGCGGGAACATCGTGGTGGTTCCCTTCAAGCCGGACCCGACAATCAAGTTCGACTACTCCATCGCCATGGGCGTGCGTTACGGGGAGAAGGACTGGAAGGACACGGTGGAACAGGCCGTGGACCGCAATCGCGGCAAGATCCAGGGGATCCTCGCCGACTACGGAGTGCCCCTGATTGACGCGCAGGATAAGATCGTTCAGGTCACAACCGGTACCGCCCTGGCCGTCCCGTCCAAACCACCGCCCTACCAGATCACGGACGGCAAGATCGACATGGGCACCTATGCAGGGTGGCGCATTTTCCAGAACAACTGCGCCAAGTGTCACGGCGCAGGTGCCGAGGGAACCCAGTTGGCGCCGAACCTGCTGCCCATTGTTAAGGACATGTCCGAGACGCGCTTCGTGGGCACCGTGCTCCGCCGCTACCGCCAAATCACCCCGGCCGGGGAACTCTACGCCAGCGGCGGCGCCCGGGAAGCGTTGCTCGATGAGGTCCTGAGCCGCAAGCAGGGCGAAATCCCCATGCCGGCCTGGGACGGTGATCCCAACGTGAAACCCCATATCCTGGACCTTTACGGCTACCTGAGGGCCCGCGCCGACGGCGCGCTGGATGACCGTCGGCCAGAGGTTCTCAGGTAATGCGCCTGGGCTGGATCCTCCCCCTGCTCCTGGTTTACGCCATGCCGGCGAGGGGGGATTTCGACTACTTGCTCTACCGCCGCCTCACCTTGAACATGTTCAAGGTGGAAGCGGTGAACCCCGACGGCAGCGTCTCCCTGGGCACCGGCGTGGCGGTGGCTCCCGGCATCGTTGCCACCAACTGCCACGTGACGCGGCGCGCCGTCGCGGTGGAGCTGGTCCAGGGCGCGTTGCGCCGTAGCGTGAAATCCCAGCAAAGCGACGTGGAGCACGATCTCTGCCTGGTCCACGCGCCGGCCGCAGAAGATGTCGCACCGGTGCCCCTTTCCCGGGAACGGCTGCGCACCGGCGAGCCGGTGATGGCGGTGGGTTTCACCGGCGGGATCGGCGCGCGCCTGAACGGCGGTGAAGTGGTAGCCCTCTATGAATATGACGGCGCGGAGGTGATCCAGACCACGACGCCTTTCAATTCCGGCGCCAGCGGCGGCGGACTGTTCGACACTTCGGGACGGTTGGTGGGACTGCTCACCTTCCGGGCCCGGAAGGTGAGCAGTCC
>DKBC01000242.1 GCA_002451065.1 Betaproteobacteria bacterium UBA6910 | reverse complement strand
CTGCTCCAAGCAGCTCATGGACCGGGTGATCTGGGCCTACGGCATGCAGCTCGGACTGAAGTTCACCCTGTTCCGCCCCTTCAACTGGATCGGGGCGGGCCTCGACAGCATCCATACGCCGAAGGAGGGAAGTTCGCGGGTGGTGACCCAGTTCCTGGGGCACATCGTGCGCGGCGAGGCCATCCGGCTGGTGGACGGCGGCAAGCAGAAACGCGCCTTCACCTTCGTCGACGACGGCATCGGAGCCCTGATGAAGATCATCGGTAATCCCGCAGGGGTGGCGGACGGCAAGATCTACAACATCGGCAACCCGCGCAACAACGTCTCCATCCGGGAACTCGCGGAACTGATGCTGGAGGTGGCGAAGGAGTTTCCCGAGTACCGCGACAGCGCGCGCCGGGTTCGCATTTCCGCGGTCTCCTCGGAAACCTATTACGGCAAGGGCTACCAGGACATGCAGAATCGCTCGCCCAAGATCGCCAACACCATGCGCGACCTCGGCTGGAAACCCCGGGTGGGGATGCGCAAAGCACTGCAGGAGATCTTCAAGTCCTACCGGGGTCACGTGGCCGACGCGCGCCGGTTGATGGATTGAGGCCGGCCGCCGCGCCGCGCCCGAGCTCAAGGGGTCCGTCATGAAGCTGGCGCTCAAGGTTGACGTCGACACCCTGCGGGGGACTCTGGAGGGAGTCCCCCGGCTGTTGGAGATTTTTGTTCGGCACCGGGCCGGCGCCACGTTCCTCTTTAGCCTGGGTCCCGACCACACCGGGCGGGCCGTGCGCAGGGTATTCCGCCGCGGGTTCGTGGGGAAAGTCGCGCGAACCTCCGTGGTGGAGCATTACGGCTGGCGCACCCTGATGTACGGCACGCTGCTTCCCGGCCCCGACATCGGCCGCCGCGGGGCCGCCGTCATGCAGTCGGCTCGGCGAGCGGGCTACGAAGCCGGGATTCACTGCTGGGACCATGTGCGCTGGCAGGACTTCGTGGTGGGGAAGGACGCGGCGTGGACCGAGCGCGAGATGACGCTCGCCTTCGACCGCTTCCGGGAGGTGTTCGGCGAGCCCCCGAAGACTCACGGTGCTGCCGGGTGGCAGATCAATGGCCACGCCCTGCGCTGGGAGGCGCAGCGGGGTTTCGCCTACTGCTCGGATACCCGGGGCAGCCATCCGTTCCTGCCGGTGATGGATGGCGCCATCATCGGCTGTCCCCAAATCCCCACGACCTTGCCCACCATGGACGAATTGATCGGGCTCGACGGGGTGACGCCCGAAAGCGTGGACCGGGCGGTGCTCGGGCTCACGGAACAATCGCCGGCCGCGGGCCACGTGTTCACGCTGCATGCGGAGATGGAAGGAATGCGCTTGGCGCCGGCGCTCGAGAGGCTGCTGGACGGCTGGCGTGCTCAAGGATACCAACTCGTGAGCATGGGGGATTATTTCGCCGCCATCGAGGCGCTTCCGCTCCCCGCCCACGAGGTCGTCATGGGCGAGGTGCCCGGGCGCTCCGGAAAATTGGCGTTGCAGGGGTCTGCGCGGTGAGACTCACGCTCCGGTGGCGGCGGGGGGCTGCGCGGGCAGGCCCTGGCTCGCCAAGTGCTCCATGACCCGACGGCTGAGGTCCTCCGCCAGGCAATCAAACTCCACGAACCCTTCCATGGCCCGCAGCCAGGTGAGCTGGCGCTTTGCGAGTTGGCGCGTGGCGGCGACGCCTTTTTCCCGCAGGGTCGCGAGATCGTAGTCGCCGTCCAGGTAGGCGCAGGTCTGGCGGTAGCCCACGCAGCGCATGGACGGCGCCCTGGATTCGAGCCCGTATTGCCTGCGCAGCCGGCGCACTTCCCCGATGAGGCCGAGTTCCAGCATGTCGTCAAAGCGCCGGGCGATGCGCTCATGGAGCGCCTCCCGATCGCCGGGCACCAGGGCGATGCGAACGAAGCGATAGGGCAGGTAGACGTACTTCGGCTTCCTGAGCAGCTCGGACATGGGCCGCCCGGTCACGTGGTAGATCTCCAGAGCGCGCTGAATGCGCTGGGCGTCGTTGGGCTGCAGACGCGCCGCGGTTGGCGGATCAACCCGCGCCAGCTCCCGGTGCATGGCCGGCCAACCCGACTCTGCGGCCATGGAGTCGAGGACGAGCCGCAGCGCGGCATCCGCTTCCGGAAGGTCGTTGAGGCCCTCCAGCAGCGCCTTGAAGTAGAGCATGGTGCCGCCGACCAGCAACGGGATGCGACCGCGCTCGGCGATCTCGCGCATCAGCGCCAGGGCATCGTCGCGGAAGCGGCCGGCCGAATAGGACTCGTGGGGCTCGACGATGTCGATCAGGTGGTGCGGGACCCGGGCGCGTTCCGCAGGAGAGGGCTTGGCCGTGCCTATATCCATTCCGCAGTAGATCTGGCCGGAATCCACGCTGATGATCTCCACCGGAAGGGCGCCCGCGATCTGCATCGCCAGGGCGCTCTTGCCGCTGGCGGTGGGGCCTACCAGCAGAATCGCCGGCGGATGCGCCTGACCGTCCCGGTCGGCGAGGTTGGGCACGGAGGCGCGGTGTTTTGGGAGGGACATGGAAAGTTGTGAGGCCCTGGGCGTCGAAAGTCCGTGGCCGGCAAGGGGTCCCCTTGGCGGCGGACGATCGGCCAGCTGCAGGCTACTGACCGCGCATGAACATCCGGTCCAGTTCGTCCAGGGTCACCTGGAACCAGGTGGGCCGCCCGTGGTTGCACTGGTCGGCGCGTTCCGTGGCCTCCATCTCCCGCAGCAGCGCGTTCATCTCGGGCAGGGTCAGGACCCGATTGGCCCGCACCGCCCCGTGGCAGGCGAGGGTCGCCAGCAACTCATTGCGCCGGGAGGTGAGGGCCTGGCTGGCGCCGAATTCGCGGATGTCCGCGAGGGCAGCGCGCGCAAGAGCGACGGCATCACCGTTGGCGAGCAGGGCGGGCAGGGAGCGCACCCCCAGGGTGGTCGGAGAAAGCACCGCGATTTCGAAGCCCAATTGGCGCAGCGCTTCAGCTTGTTCCTCCGCCGTCGCCACCTCCAGGCGTTCCGCCGGGAAAGTGACGGGCACCAGCAGCGGCTGGGTTGGCATGACCCGGGCGTCCAAGGCCGCCTTGAGTTTCTCGTACACCACCCGCTCGTGGGCCGCGTGCATGTCCACCACCACCAGCCCCCGGCGGTTCTGGGCCAGGATGTAGATTCCCTGGAGCTGGGCCAGGGCGAATCCCAGGGGCGGGATCTCCCGGGTTTGCTCCGCGGGCTCGTTCACCCCGTTCGCGGCGCCGGTGAACAGCGCGCCGTAGGCAGCGGCGGACTGGGCCACAGCGAGCCCAAGCCCTTCCTGCGTCGGAGGGCGGAAAGGTCTGCCCGGAATCGGCGTCGCCGGGCGGTCTTGGACCCTCGCGGGGGGCACGCGGCTCGCGGCGAGGGCGCGCTCCAGGGCGTGAAACACGAATTGATGCACCGCCTGGGGCTCGCGGAACCGGACCTCGATCTTGGTAGGGTGAACGTTGACATCCACCAGGGCGGTATCGAGTTCCAGGAACAGCACGTAGGCCGGGTGGCGATCGCCGTGCAGCACATCGCGGTAGGCTTCGCGAACGGCGTGCCCGAGCAGCTTGTCGCGCACGAAGCGGCCGTTGACATACACGAACTGGGCGTCCCGGGAGCCCCGCGAATAGGCCGGGAGGGCGGCCAGCCCGGAGAGCCGAAGGCCACCGGCCCGCTCATCCACCGCAAGGGCGGCAGCGCGAAAATCCTCGCCCAGGAGCGCGACTATGCGCCGCTCCGGGCTCGTCGCCAGGAGATTGGATTGGGCGCGGCCGTTGTGGGTGAGTGACAGGTGCACCGCCGGATGGGCGAGGGCGATGCGGCGGAATGCGTCGTCGCAGTGGGCGTACTCCGTCGCATCCGTCTTGAGGAACTTGCGGCGGGCCGGGGTGTTGAAATAAAGGTCGGCCACTTCGACGCTGGTGCCCTCTGCCAGTGCCGCCGGCTCCGGCGCCATGACGTCCCCACCCTCCGTCCGCAGGCGCCACGCATGATTCTCGCCCCGGGCGCGGCTGGTGAGCTGAACCCGCGCCACGGAAGCGATGCTGGCCAGGGCCTCGCCGCGGAACCCGAGGGTGCCAACCCGGGCGAGATCACCAAGATCGGAAATCTTGCTGGTGGCGTGACGCGCAACGGCCAGTGCCAGGTCCGTCTCCGGGATCCCGCAGCCATTGTCGGAAACCCGTATCAGCCTGGTTCCGCCCTGGGCCAGATCCACCGCGACGCGGGTGGCGCCCGCGTCAAGGCTGTTCTCCAGCAGCTCCTTGAGGGCCGAGGCCGGGCGCTCGATCACCTCGCCGGCGGCGATCTGGCTGATCAGCAGGTCTGGGAGTACCCGGATGCTCACGAAGGGATTGAAAACGCGATGCTGAATTATACCCGCAGCCTTCCAGGTTGCCGGGACGGGGTCCCGTTGCTATCATCTGCGGCCAGAATACCGGTCGGAAGGCGCTCCCCGCTGCCGCCATCGACGCCCCGACAAGACAAACCGCCTTTTCCACCGCTGCCATAGGGAGAACGAACGATGCTGATTGGCGTTCCCGCCGAGACTCGTGCCGGCGAAACCCGCGTCGCAGCGACCCCGGAGACCGTCAAGAAACTGACCGCCAAGGGCCAGCATTCGGTGCTGGTCGAGACCGGCGCTGGCGCGGGATCGAGCATTCCTGATGCCGAGTTCGAGGCGGCCGGCGCGAAAATCGCGGGCGGTGCGGCCGAGGTCTACGGCCAGGCCGAGATCCTGCTCAAGGTGCGGGCGCCCCAGGCCGTTGAATTGCCCCTGCTTAAATCGGGCAGCGTTCTGATCGGACTGCTGGACCCGTTCAATGCGGATGGAATTCAGGCTCTGGCCAAACAGGGGATCACGGGATTCTCCATGGAGTGGCTGCCCCGCACGTCCCGTGCCCAGAGCATGGACGTGCTGTCGTCCCAGGCCAACATCGCGGGCTACAAGGCCGTGATGATCGCCGCCAACGAGTACGGGCGTTTCGTCCCCATGCTGATGACTGCCGCCGGCACGGTCAAAGCGGCGCGGGTCCTGATCCTCGGCGCCGGCGTGGCCGGCCTGCAGGCCATCGCGACGGCCAAACGGCTCGGCGCCGTGATCGAGGCCTCCGACGTGCGCCCCGCGGTCAAGGAGCAGATCGAGTCCCTGGGCGCCAAGTTCATGGACGTGCCCTTTCTCACCGACGAGGAGCGGGAGATCGCGCAGGGCGTGGGCGGCTATGCGCGGCCCATGCCGCCGGACTGGATGCGGCGCCAGGCGGAGCTGGTGCACGAGCGGGCCAAGATGTCCGACATCCTAATCACCACCGCGCTCATCCCAGGTCGCCCCGCCCCCAAGCTGATCAAGGCGGCGACGGTGGAGGCCATGAAACCCGGCTCCGTCGTCGTCGACCTGGCGGTGGAGCAGGGCGGCAACGTCGAGGGCTCGGAACCCGGCAAGATCGTGGTCAAGAACGGCGTCAAGATCGTCGGCATTCCCAACCTGCCGGCGCTGGTTGCCACCGACGCAAGCGCCCTCTATGCCCGCAACCTGCTCAATTTCCTGGCCCTGCTGCTGGACGCCAAGACCGGGGCCTACACCCTTAATCGCGAGGATGACCTCGTGGCCGGCACCCTGGTGTGCCACGCCGGCCAGGTGGCGCCCCGCCCGTCGGCCTAACCGCGAGGAGCGCAGCCATGACCGGCACCGTTGATCCGACCGTCTTTAACCTTCTGGTATTCGTGCTTGCCGTGTTCGTGGGCTACCACGTGGTGTGGAACGTGACCCCCGCCCTGCACACGCCCCTCATGTCGGTGACCAACGCGATTTCCAGCGTGATTATCGTGGGCGCCATTCTCGCGGCGGGTCCGGCCCAATGGGACTGGGTCAGTTCCGGCGCCGGGGTGCTGGCGGTGGCGCTGGCGGCGGTCAACGTGTTCGGCGGCTTCCTGGTCACGCGGCGCATGCTGGAGATGTTCAAGAAGAAAGAACGCAAGCCGGCCAAGGGCGAGTAGCCGAGAGCCAGGAGAAACGATTCATGTCCGCCAATCAAGTCGCGCTCTGGTACCTGGTCGCCTCGGTGTTCTTCATTCTGGCGCTGAAGGGGCTTTCCTCCCCCGAATCGTCGCGCCGGGGCAACCTGTTCGGCATGGTCGGTATGGCGATAGCGGTGGTGACCACGGTCGCCATCGTCGCCAAAGGCCACGTAGAGTTCATCATCCTCGCCTTCCTGGTGGGGGGCTCCATCGGTGCCCTGGTGGCGAAGCGGGTGGAAATGACCCAGATGCCCGAGCTGGTGGCCGCCATGCACTCCCTAGTGGGCCTGGCGGCGGTCCTGATCGCGGTGGCGGCAGTCAATAATCCGTCCGCCTTCGGTGTTCCCGATCCCATGCCCCGGGGCAACCGGCTGGAGCTGTTCATCGGCACCTTCGTTGGCGCCATCACCTTCACCGGATCCATCATCGCTTTCGGCAAGCTGGCGGGCCTGGGCAAGCACTTCCGCCCGTTTTCCAGCGCGCCCGTGGTGTTCAAGGGCCAGCATCTGGTCAACCTCATCCTGGCCGTCGTGATGATCGGCTTCGGCACGTGGTTCTTCCTGTCCGGGCCCGAGGGTCAGTGGCTGCCTTTCGTCGTGATGACCGCCATCGCGCTGGCGCTGGGCGTGCTCATCATCATCCCCATCGGCGGCGCCGACATGCCGGTGGTGATCTCCATGCTCAACAGCTATTCCGG
>DKBC01000061.1 GCA_002451065.1 Betaproteobacteria bacterium UBA6910 | reverse complement strand
AGGTGCCGTGGGCATTGATGTAGTGCACCTGGTCGATGTTCAGACCGGAGTTGCGGAGCGCGTTCCGCATGCACCGCATGGCGCCATCCCCGTCCTCCGGCGGAGCGGTCATGTGATAGGCGTCGCCGCTCATGCCGAATCCTGCCACTTCACAATAGATCCGCGCGCTCCGCGCCTTGGCGTGCTCCAGTTCTTCCAGCACCAAGATGCCGGCGCCCTCGCCCAGCACAAAACCGTCCCGCTCCTTGTCCCAGGGGCGGCTCGCCGTCGCCGGATCGTCGTTGCGCGTCGACAAGGCGCGGGCCGAAGAAAATCCGCCGATGGCCAGCGGGCAAACCGTGGACTCCGAACCGCCCGCGACCATCACGTCGGCATCGCCATATTCAATGAGCCGGGCCGAATCTCCGATGCAGTGGGTGGAGGTGGTGCAGGCCGTTACCATGGAGAGGTTGGGACCCTTCATTCCGAACATGATGGACAGGTTCCCGGACACCATGTTGATGATGGTGGCAGGTATGAAGAAGGGCGACACCTTGCGCGGACCGCCATTGACCAGATCGGAGTGGGTCTCTTCGATCAGCGGCAGTCCGCCGATTCCCGAGCCGATATTCACCCCAATCCGCTCCGCGTTCTGCTCGGTGACAGTCAGCCCGGAATCCTTCACCGCGTCGATGCCCGCCGCCATCCCGTAGTGAATGAAGGTATCCATGCGCCGCGCTTCTTTCGCGGAGAGGTATTTCGTGACATCAAAGCCCTTCACTTCGCCGGCGATCTTGGCGGCGAATCCTGACGCATCGAAGCGCGTGATGCCCGTAATGCCGGATTTTCCGGCAATGAGATTGCCCCAGGCCTCGGCGATACTGTTTCCCACCGGGCAAACGACGCCGAGGCCGGTCACGACCACTCTGCGCTTAGTCATGGTGGGGCTGTCGGGAGTGGGGATCTGCAGGGGACTCGCGGCCGGCAGAAGCCGGCCGCGGCGGGGCAAGACGACGCGCTTATTTCTTAAGGTTAGCCTTGATGTAGTCGATGGCCTGCTGGACCGTGGTGATCTTCTCCGCTTCTTCGTCGGGGATCTCGCACTCGAACTCTTCCTCCAGCGCCATCACCAGTTCGACTGTGTCGAGCGAGTCGGCGCCGAGGTCATCCACGAAAGAGGATTCCGCCTTGATGTCTCCCTCGTTTACGCCCAGCTGCTCGGCAACGATTTTCTTGACGCGCTGTTCTACGTTCTCCATACAGGCCCCTTCCCTTGTGAGAGAAAAAAGTTTGCGTATTCTACCAAAATAGCGGGGAAAAAAATATTCCGCGGCCGCGCCATAACCGCTTCATTACATGAACATTCCGCCATTGACGTGGAGGGTCGCTCCGGTAATGTAGCCGGCGGCCGGGGACGCCAGGAACACCACCGCCGCCGCAATGTCCTCGGGCTGCCCGAGGCGCCCCAAGGGAATCTGCTGAGTCAGCGCCTCGCGCTGCGCTTCCGGCAGCGCCCTGGTCATGTCCGTGTCAATGAATCCCGGCGCCACACAGTTGACCGTGATATTGCGGCTGCCCACCTCCCGCGCCAGGGACTTGGAGAATCCGAACATCCCTGCCTTAGCCGCCGCGTAGTTGCACTGCCCTGCATTTCCCATGGCGCCCACCACCGACGAGATGTTGATGATGCGCCCCTGGCGGGCTTTCGTCATTCCCCGCAGCACCGCCTTGGACATGCGGTAGACGGACTTGAGATTGGTGTTCAGGATCTCGTCCCACTCCTCGTCCTTCATGCGCATCAGCAGATTGTCGCGGGTGATCCCGGCGTTATTGACCAGGATTCCGACTTCGCCGAAGCGCTTGCGGATGTCATCCAGCACGGCGTCGGTGGCGGCGGCATCGTTCACGTTGAGGGTGAGCCCGGCACCCGGGATCCCCGCCTCTCCCAAATAGGTTCCGATCGCCGCCGCCCCGGAATCGCTGGTGGCCGTGCCCACCACCGTGGCGCCCTGCCGTCCCAGGCCCAGGGCGATCGCCCTTCCGATGCCCCGGCTCGCGCCCGTCACCAGCACCACCCGACCCTCCAGCATTCCCCGTTCGCTCATGCCGCCACCTCCGCCAGCGCCTGATCCAGGGACGCGGCGTCCTCGAGCGCGCCCCCCTGCAGCGATCCCGAGATACGCTTCGTCAGACCCGCCAGCACCCTGCCCGGTCCGCATTCGTAGACGTGGGTCATGCCCATGGCTGCGAATGCCTCGATGGTCTCGATCCAGCGCACGGGGGAGAAAGTCTGCTGCACCATGGCATCCTTGATACGCTGGGGATCGCTCCGGGGCTTAACGTCAAAGTTGTGTATCACCGGCACTCGCGGTGTACCAAGAGCGAGGGACTCCAGTCGGGCCCGCAATTTTTCGCCCACGGGGCGCATCAGCGAGCAATGGAAGGGCGCGCTCACCGCCAACATGACCGCCCGCTTGGCGCCCCGCGCCTTGCAGGCATCAGCGGCACGTTTCACCGCTGCCGCATGACCCGCGATCACCGTCTGCCCGGGGCCATTGAAATTTACCGCTTCCACCACTTCCCCCTGCGCCGCTTCGGCGCAGACCGCCTCTACCCCGGCCCCGTCGAGTCCGATTATCGCCGCCATGGCACCCTCCCCGGCCGGTACCGCGTCCTGCATGGCCTGGGCCCGCAGCCTCACCAAGGGGACTGCGTCTGTCAGCTGCAGGACGCCGGCAGCCACCAGCGCCGCATACTCCCCGAGGCTGTGGCCAGCCACGGCCGTGGGTTCCGGACCGCCCCGCTGGCGCCACAGCCTGTAAACCGCCACCCCCGCGGCAAGCATCAGGGGCTGCGTGTTGACGGTCTGGGCCTGGGCTTCGGCCGGCCCCTCGGCGGCGAGCGCCCACAGATCCTGCCCGAGGGCCGCCGACGCCTCGTCAAACGTGGCGCGCACCACGGGGGCGTCGCCGTAGGGTTCCATCATTCCCACCGACTGGGATCCCTGACCTGGAAAAACGAAAGCGAACTTCATCGGTCCTCCGCCTCACATCCTGACCAGCACCGCGCCCCAGGTGAATCCTCCGCCCACGCCCTGCAGCATCACGTTTTGCCCAGGCCGAATGCGACCGTCGCGCACAGCCTCGTCCAGGGCCAGGGCCACCGAGGCGGCCGAGGTGTTGCCGTGGCGCTCCACCGTCACCACCACCCGCTCCATGGGCACGTGCAGCTTTCGGGCCGTGGCCTCGATAATGCGGATGTTCGCCTGGTGCGGAATCAACCAGTCGATCTGGGAGCGCTCCATGCTGTTGGCGGCGAGCGCCTCCTCGGCCACCTCTGCCAGCACCTTTACCGCGAACCTGAACACGGCGCCTCCGTCCATCACCACGAAAGGATGGCCGGTAACGCCGCCACGACAGACCTGGCCGGGCACCGAGAGAATGTGATGGTGCCCGCCGTCCGCGTGCAGATGGGTGGAGAGGATACCGGGATCCGGGCCGGGCTTGAGCACCACGGCGCCAGCGCCGTCGCCAAAAAGGACGCAGGTGCTGCGGTCGTTCCAGTCGAGTATCCGGGAATAGACTTCGGCTCCCACGACCAGGGCGTACTTCGCCTTGCCGGCGCGCATGAACAGATCCGCGATCGCCATGGCATACACAAAGCCGCTGCAAACCGCCTGGACGTCAAAGGCCGGCGCGCCGCCGGCAATGCCCAGCTTCGACTGAAGAATGCAGGCGGTGCTCGGAAACACCATGTCCGGCGTCGTGGTTGCCACGATCACCAGGTCCACATCCGAGGCCGAAACCCCGGCGGCGTCCAGGGCGCGGCGGCTGGCTTCCAGCGCCAGATCGCTGGCCATCTGCCCCTCGGCGGCTATCCGCCGCTCCCGGATCCCGGTGCGGGTGACGATCCACTCGTCGGTGGTGTCCACCATGCGCTCCAGATCGGCGTTGGTGAGCACCTTGTCCGGGAGGTAGCTGCCGGTGCCCGCGATGCGGGAATACATCAGGCGGCACCTTCCTCGGCCTGCGCCGCGCGCAGCTTGTGTGGCTGAAGCTCCGCAAGCCGCTCATTCAGGTGCCGCAGCATGCCGCCCCGCACCTCCTCGGCGCCGCGCTCGATGGCGCGCATGAACGCCAGGCGATCCGCAGATCCATGGCTCTTGATGACGATCCCCCGCAGGCCCAGCAGGCTGGCGCCGTTGTACTGGCGATGGTCCACCTTTCGCTTGAAGGAATTGAGCACCGGCGTGGCGCACAGGGCCGCCAGCCGCGTGAAGAGATTGCGCTTGAACTCGCGCCGCAACAGGGTGGACATCATCTGGGCCAGGCCTTCGGTGGTCTTGAGTGCCACATTGCCTACGAAACCGTCGGCCACCACCACGTCGGTGGTACCCATATAAATGTCCGTGCCTTCCACGTTACCGTGAAAGTTGAGTCCGCTGGCCCGCAGCAGTCCCGCGGCCTGCTTCACCACCTCGTTGCCCTTGATGTCTTCCTCGCCGATGTTGAGCAGCCCCACGGTGGGCCGCTCCCTGCCCTCCACCGAGGAAACCAAGACCGATGCCATGATCCCGAATTGCAGGAGATGCTCCGGTTCGCAGTCGACGTTGGCGCCCAAGTCCAGCATATAGGTGTGTCCCTTGATGGTGGGCAGGACGGTGCAGATCGCGGGACGGTCGATGCCGGGCAGGGTTTTCAGAACGAAACGGGAAATCGCCATCAGCGCCCCGGTGTTGCCCGCGCTCACCGCCGCGTGAGCCTCGCCGCTCTTGACGAGGTTGATGGCGACCCGCATCGACGAATCCCGCTTGGCCCGCAGCGCGACGGCGGGCGCTTCCTCCATGGTCACCACCTCGCTCGCCGCGTGAACCCGAAGTCGCGGGCCGGGTTCCGCCTTGTGGGCCTTGAGCTCGGCGTGGATCACCTCCGGCAGGCCCACCAGGATGATGTCGGTCTGGGGATTCTCCTTCAGAAAATCCAGGGCTGCGGGAACGGTCACGTGGGGCCCGTGATCCCCGCCCATGCAGTCGATGGCAACGCGGGCGTCTACCATCGGCTCATGCGCGCGGCGCGGTCCGCGACGCCCCCACCGCGGCGCGGGGAGGCAGCAGGCCGGACGGTCCCGTGACGCTCCGCCCGCCCAGGTTGGAACTCGCCCCGGGCGTCACGCGGGTCACTCTTCCCGGGACTTGACGACCTTCTTCCCGCGGTAGAAGCCGGTGGGGCTGATGTGGTGGCGCAGATGCACCTCGCCAGTGGTCGGCTCCACCGCCAGGGGCGGATTGGAAACCGCGTCGTGGGAACGACGCATGTTGCGCCGGGAAGGCGACTTCTTGTTCTGCTGGACAGCCATGAATTGCTCCTTAATTCAGACGATCTTCACTTCTTCAGTTGCTTGAGCGCGGCAAAGGGCGACGCCTTGACGGTGGCCTCGCCCAGCGCCGCGCCGCCGGCGCTGCATTCCCCCTCCGGGTGGCGAGGCGCGTAGGGCAGCGCAAGAATGACCTCGTCTTCCACCAGTGCCGCGACACTCATGCGCGGCGCGGCCACCACCGCATCCACCGAGTCGTCGTCCTCATCCACGATGTCCGCGAACTCGGACTCGTCCTGCAGCAGCAGGAGGTCGCTGCGCACATCCACCGGAAACGCCAGCGCACCGAGGCAACGCTGGCAGGTCAGGCTAAGCGTTCCTTTGACCGTCAGGTGAAGCATGGGCCTCCCTTTCGGATTCTGCCCCCCTCGGATCGAATACTCGACGGCCCCCTCGCTGGAAGAGAGGCTTTCCCGAAGGCGCCCCAGGCTGCCGATCTCGAGGTCTCCGCTCAGGTGCTTTCCGCTGCGCGCGAACTCGATGCCGTCAATGACAACCTGTTCAGGCATAGGGCGCGCATGATATAGTTTTTACGTATTTGTGTCAAAGAATTACCAACAAAAGCTTGCCCTTGCCACGCCTTGTTCTTGCCTCCAGTTCGGTCTATCGGCAGATGCTTCTGGAGCGCTTGCAGATCGCCTTTGAAGTGGTTGCGCCGGACGTGGATGAGACGCCCCTGCCCGGGGAAGACGCCGCCCGGACCGCGGTCCGGCTGGCGCGCCTCAAGGCGGAGGCGGTCGCTCCCCGGCATCCCGACGCCCTGATCATCGGCTCCGACCAGGTGGCGGTGCTGGACGGGGTCCAGATGGGCAAGCCCGGAACCCGGGAGCGGGCCCGGCAACAGCTCCGTTTCATGGGGGGCAGGACCGTGGTGTTCCATACCGCCCTCGCCCTCCTGAACAGCGCCACCGGCCGCTGCGGCAGCCGCCTGGTGCCGACGGAAGTGACCTTTCGTGCGCTCGCGAACGACGTCATCGAGCGTTACCTGGATCGTGAACAGCCCTATCACTGCGCCGGCAGCGCGCGGTGCGAGGGGCTCGGCATTGCCCTGGTGAGCCGGCTGGAAAGCGGAGATCCCAGCGCCCTGATCGGGCTGCCGTTGATCGCCCTGGTGGATTTGCTTGGGGAGGAAGGCGTCCGTATCGTGTAACGGCGCGGTTCCTCTTCGCCTTCAGCCGCGCCCGCCGGGGCGCGGCCCGGCGATCACCGAAGGACAATGCCCCGGCCGGAAAGAGTCGCCAGGGTGGAGGCGAAAGAGGCGCCGACGCGCTTGGCGATGCGATCGACCAGGCTTTCCTTGGGCGTGAATTCCACGGTCTTCTCCGCTTTCACCACCTCCCGCGCCACATATTCCACGCTGCCAAAGTCATCGGCCAGGCCCAACTCAATGCTCTTGGCCCCGGTCCAGATCAGGCCGCTGTAGATCTCCGGCGATTCCTTGAGCCGCGTCCCCCGCCCTTCTCGTACCACCTTGATGAACTGCTGGTGAATTTCCTCCAGCATGGTTTCCGCATAGGCCCTCTGTTCCGGCGGCAGCGGCGAGAACGGGTCGAGAAATCCCTTGTTGCTGCCCGCGGTCATGAGCCGCCGCTCGATACCCAGCTTCTCCAGGGTGCCCGTGAATCCGAATCCGTCCATGAGCACGCCGATGGAGCCGACGATGCTCGCCTTGTCCACGAAGATCTTGTCCGCCGCCGCCGCCACGTAATAGCCTCCCGACGCGCACACGTCCTCCACCACCGCGTAAAGGGGGATCTCCGGGTACTTGGCCCGCAGCCGGCGGATCTCGTCGAAGATATACCCGGCCTGCACCGGGCTGCCGCCCGGGCTGTTGATGCGCACGATCACGCCCTGGGTGTTGGAGTCCTCGAAGGCGTCCTGCAACCCGGCGATCACATTTTCGGCGCTGGCGGCGGAATCGTTGGCAATCTCCCCTTCCAGGCTCACTACCGCAGTGTGCTTTCCGGCCAGGGCGCCATCCTTCTGGCCGATCCACCCGAGGCCGATGAACAGGAGCGCGAACAGGTACCCGAATCCCAGCAGCTTGAAAAAGATGCCCCAGCGGCGCGCGCGCCGCTGCTCCGCCAGCGCCGCCGTCGCCAGCTTCTCCAGCACCTGCCGTTCCCATCCGTCTCCGGAGCCATAATCAGCCATGTTGGACGCCTTCCATAAGCAAAACCTGTCCGTCGCGCTCATCGACGGGAAGCGGGATCAACGACGCTCCCCGACAGGGGCCCCCGGCGCAACGCCCGGATTCGGGCTCGTATACCGCGCCGTGAGTGGAGCAGAGCAAGTATAGACCGGAGTCATCGAAGAACGCACCGGGCGACCAGTCAAGTTCGACGCCCACGTGGGCGCAGCGGTTGAGATAGGCGTACACCTTGCCTTCGAAGCGGATGGCGAAACACGGCGTCCGCTCGCCATCCCGCGTCGTCTCGAAGCGCACCCCGGCGCCCCCGTCCGTCAGATCGCCAGAGGCGCAGATCACGCGTGGGCTTCCAGCCATGTCCTGAGTTCCGCGAATGATGTCGCGACCGCCAGGGGCACCAGCGCCTCCAGTTCCTCCCGCGGGTGGGCGCCGTAGGCCGCCGCCAGGCAGGCAACCCCGGCATTCTCAGCCATCTGCAGGTCATGGGTGGTGTCGCCGATCATCAGGGTGCGTTCCGGAGCTACCGCCAGCTCGTCCATGATCTCTTCCAGCATCCCCGGATGGGGCTTGGAAAAGCCTTCGTCGGCGCAGCGGCTGGCGTGAAAATATTCCGCCAGCCCGGTGTGGGCCAAGGCCCGGTTCAGGCCCAGGCGGCTTTTTCCCGTGGCCACGGCCAGCAGGAATCCGGCCTCGTTGAGTCTGCGCAGGGCTTCCGGGACCCCTTCGAACAGGGGAATGACGGCGTCCTGGCCCAGGTAATGGTGGCGATAGCGCTCCACCAGCCCTCCGTGCTCGGATTCCACCAGCTCGGGCAGCAGCCGGGTCAGGGCGTCGCGCAAACCCAGGCCGATGATGTGCCGGGAGGAGGCCTCGTCCGGAACCCGGAGTCCCAGATCGCGGCAGGCGGACTGAATGGAAGCCACGATGGTCCCGGCCGAGTCCATCAGAGTTCCGTCCCAGTCAAAAACCAGCAAGTCAAAGCGCTTCGGCATCGAGGCGGTCCAGGAATGCCTGGAGATCGGGAGGCAGGGGGGAGACGAATTCCACCGCTTCCCCCGTCGCGGGGTGCTTGAACGCCATCCGGTGGGCGTGGAGGAACATCCGCTTCAGGCCCTGTTTGGAGAGCGCCTTGTTGAGATCAAAGTCACCGTATTTGTCGTCGCCGGCGATGGGAAAGCCCAGGTGGGCCAAATGCACGCGGATTTGATGGGTGCGCCCGGTGCGGAGTTCCGCCTCCAACAGGCTGAATCCGTCGCAGCGCCGCACCAGACGGAACACGGTATGGGCCGCCTGTCCCTGTTGGGACACCCGCACTCTCTTCTCCCCCGCCGGCGTCACCCGCTTTTCCAGCGCCAACTTCACGTGGCGCTTGGCATCCCGCCAATGGCCTTTGACCAGCACTAGGTAGTGCTTCTCGGTCTCTCCTTCCCTCAGCTGGCGGTGCAGNNCCGCCATGGACCGCCCAGCCGGAAGGCTTGTCCAGCGCCACCAGGGCTTGGTCTTCATGCATCACTCTCGGCGCCAGCCGCGCCGGGCCAGGAGCGCGGGCCCCAGGCTTTGCCCGGGGCAACCGCAGGGGTGGTATGCGCAGCCGGTCTCCCGCCTGCACCCGGTATGCCGCTTCGGCCCGCCGGCTGTTCACCCTCACCTCTCCGCTGCGCAAGATGCGGTAGACATGGCTTTTGGGCACCCCTTTGAGGCAGCGGAACAGGAAGTTGTCCAGGCGCTGCCCGTCATGCTCGTCCCCCACCGTGAGCCAAGTTACGGAATTTTTGCCAAATTCCTGCACGTTGCTTATACTTCAGCGGGTCAGGTTCGGAGCGATGCGGAGGGTGCCGGAAATGCGGGCCCGCAGCCAACCGGCTGAATCCGCCCCCGTGTCCCGGCAATGGTTAACTTCGCTCACCATCATTGAAAGTAGCGATTGGCTTTTTTACGCGCACCGCGCACACAGAAGGCGAGGCCATCAGACCCGGCCCGGGATCAACGCCCCGGCCTGAACTGACCCCCGGTTTCCAGATCCTGGGCCCAGGCGCAGGATCGTGACGGCAAGCAAACAAACGAGAAATCCCGAGTTCCCACGGCAACCCTCAACAACCCCAGTCGCCCGCAATACAGACACTCGTAATTCTCGTCAGCGCGTGATTATATCCGCGCGAATACTTGCCCCCTCCCGGTGTGCCAAGGCGCGGGAGAGACAATAATGAAGCGCATGCTGTTCAACGCGACCCAGCCGGAGGAGCTGAGGGTCGCGATCGTCGATGGTCAGAAGCTTATTGACCTCGATATCGAATCCGCAGGAAAAGAACAAAGAAAAGGCAACATCTACAAGGGTCTCATCACCCGCATCGAGCCGAGCCTGGAAGCCGCTTTCGTCGACTATGGCGGCGAGCGGCACGGTTTCCTTCCCTTCAAGGAAGTCGCCCGGGTCTATTTCAAGGAAGGCGTCGAGGTCGCCCGGGCCCGCATCCAGGATGCCCTGCGCGAGGGCCAGGAAGTCATCGTCCAGGTGGAAAAGGACGAGCGCGGCACCAAGGGCGCAGCGCTCACGACCTTCATTTCCCTGGCCGGGCGTTACCTGGTCCTGATGCCCAACAACCCGCGGGGCGGCGGCGTCTCCCGGCGGGTGGAGGGGGAGGACCGCAACGAACTGCGCGACATCATGGCCCAGCTCGAGGTGCCCCAGGGCATGAGCCTCATCGGGCGCACCGCGGGCATCGGTCGCGGCATGGAAGAGTTGCAGTGGGACCTCAACTATCTGCTCCAGCTCTGGACCGCCATCGAGGACGCCGCCAAGCAGCAGGAGGGGCCATTCCTCATCTACCAGGAATCGAGCCTGGTGATCCGCGCCATCCGCGATTATTTCCAGAGCGAGATCGGCGAGCTCCTGATCGACAACGAGGACATCTTCCAGCAGGCGCGGCAGTTCATGGGGCACGTGATGCCCCAGAACGTGAACAAGGTGAAGCACTACCGGGACGACATCCCGCTGTTTTCCCGGTTCCAGATCGAGCACCAGATCGAAAGCGCTTACGGCCGCATGGTGCCCCTGCCCTCCGGCGGCGCGGTGATCTTCGACCACACCGAAGCTCTGATTTCCATCGACGTGAACTCGGCCCGCGCCACCAAGGGCACCGATATCGAGCAGACCGCCCTCAACACCAACGTCGAGGCCGCGGACGAGATCGCCCGCCAGCTGCGCCTGCGCGACCTGGGCGGCCTGATCGTCATTGACTTCATCGACATGGAAAGCACCCGCAACCAGCGCGAGGTGGAGAACCGCCTGCGCGACGCGCTGCGCTTCGACCGGGCCCGGGTGCAGATGGGCAGGATCTCGCGCTTCGGGCTGATGGAGTTGTCGCGCCAGCGGCTCCAGGTGTCCCTCGGCGAAACGGCGCACATTCCCTGTCCCCGCTGCCAGGGCATCGGCACCATCCGCGGCACCGAGTCCTCGGCCCTCCATATCCTGCGCATCATCCAGGAGGAGGCCATGAAGGAAAACACCGCCACGATCCACGCCCAGGTCCCGGTGGACGTGGCCACCTTCCTACTGAACGAGAAGCGAGCGGACATTCACGCCGTGGAAGCACGTCTCAAGGTGGATGTGGTGCTGATCCCCAACATGCGCTTGGAGACTCCCCTCTACACCATCCAGCGGTTCCGTCACGACGAGATGAACAAGTCGGAGCCCCTGCCACCCAGCTACCAACTGGCCCAGGCGCCCGCCGAGGAAGTGATTCCCGGACTGCCCGAGACCCGCCCCGAGCGGCCCGAGGCCGCGGTAAAGGCCATTACGCCGGCGCAGCCCGCCCCGGTCGTGGAAGCGCAACCCAGGCCGGAGCCGGCTACCGCGGCAACGTTCGTTCCACCGGCCGCGCGGCCTTCGATGTGGAAGCGCTTCCTCGGCTGGCTGGGTGGCGAGGCAGCGGCCCCTGCCCCCGCGGTGGAGGCTCAGCCCGCGCCGGTGCGCCGCGAAGGCCGGCCCGAGCCCCAGCGTGGCCGCCGGGAGCACCGGGAAGGACGCCCCCACCGGGACCGCGGCGGCCGCGGTGAAGACCGCCGGCAGCACCGCGAGCGCGGTGCCCGGGGGCGACCGGAAGACCGCCGCGCGGAGCCGCGGGAGCCGCGACCGCCCCGCGAGCAGCGCGAGCCTCGGGAGGCGAGAGAACCGAGGCAAGCGAGGGAACCGCGCCCGCCGCGTCCCGCAACCGCCGAAGGCCGCCCCGCCATGGTAAGCCCGGCACCGGGGGAACAGCCCGCGGAAACTCACGAGGGCCGCGGGCGCCGCCGCCGCCGCGGTCGCGGGCGGGGAGAGGGACGCCCCGAGCGGACCGAGGGCCCTCCCCGGGATACCACACCGACGGTCCCGGTTGCGTCCGGGGCTGTTGATGCGGTAACAGCCGACACAGCGATTCGCGAGGTGGAAACCACCGGCCCCGCTTCTGAAGCGCCGCGCTGGTCGGAGCCGGCGCCGCCGCGGGAAGCAAAGATTGAAGAGGTACCAGCGCCCGCCGTAGCCGAGAAGCCCCTGCTCGAGACGGAAGCTCCCCCGGCGGCCCAAGCGCCACCGGCTCAGGACGCGCCCCAGCGCG
>DKBC01000269.1 GCA_002451065.1 Betaproteobacteria bacterium UBA6910 | reverse complement strand
CACTCCAACATCGTGCCCTGGCAGCTGGTATGCGAACAAACCGGCGCCGTGCTGAAGGTCGTGCCCATCAACGAGGCGGGCGAGTTCCTGTTCGAGGAGTACCTGAAACTCCTCGGTCCGAAGACCCGGATCGTGGCGGTGGGGCACGTGTCCAATGCCCTGGGCACCATCAACCCGGTGAAGCGCATCATCGACGCGGCCCACGCCCACAACGTCCCGGTGGTGGTGGACGGCGCCCAGTCCGTGCCCCATGTCCGGGTGGATGTCCGCGAGCTCGGCTGCGATTTCTACGCTTTCTCCGGGCACAAGATTTACGGGCCCACCGGCATCGGCGTGCTCTACGGGCGCGAGCATCTGCTGGACGCGATGCCGCCTTACCAGGGCGGCGGCGACATGATTCGCACCGTGTCTTTCGAGGGCTCCACCTGGAACGAGCTGCCCTACAAGTTCGAGGCCGGAACGCCCCATATCGCCGGCGGCATCGGCCTCGGTGTGGCCCTGGATTATGTTTCCGCCATCGGCATCGACGCCATCGCCGCCCATGAGCACGATCTCCTGGAATACGCGACGGGTCTGGTGTCGGAAATTCCCGGACTGAAGCTGATCGGCACCGCGCAGGAAAAATCGGGGATCGTCTCCTTCGTCATGGACCACGTGCATCCCCACGACATCGGCACCATTCTCGACCACCAGGGCGTGGCGATCCGGGCCGGGCATCACTGCGCCATGCCGGTGATGGACCGCTACCATATTCCGGGCACGGCACGCGCCTCGTTCGCCCTATACAACACCCGGGAGGATGTGGACGCCCTGGTCTCCGGAATTCACAAAGTGAAGGAGCTATTCGGCTGATGGCTGACCTGCGCGAGCTTTACCAAGAAGTCATTTTCGACCACAGCAAGCGTCCGCGGAATTTTCATCCCATCGTGGATGCGTCCCGCAAGGCCCAGGGCTTCAATCCCCTGTGCGGGGACAAGCTCACCGTCTATCTCAAGCTCAACGGCGACCTGATCGAGGACGTGAGCTTCGAGGGCTGCGGCTGCGCCATCTCCACCGCCTCCGCCTCCCTCATGACCGAGACCCTCAAGGGCAAGTCGGTGCAGGAGGTGCAGCATCTGTTCGAGGCTTTCCATCACGCGGTGACCGACGATCACGCTTCCGCCCATGACGAGCTGGGCAAGCTGCAGGTCCTGTGCGGCGTGCGGGAGTTTCCGGCCCGGGTGAAGTGCGCGACCCTGGCCTGGCACACGCTGCAGGCCGCGCTCAGGGAAAAGCAGGGCACGGTGAGCACCGAGTGAGCCTCATGGATCCCGCCAAGTTCATGGACGCGCCGGAGTCTCCGGTGGACGTCGAAAAGCTGGAAATCAGGGTGATCGAGGCTTTGCGCTCGGTGTTCGATCCCGAGATCCCGGTGAACATCTACGATCTCGGCCTGATTTATGAGCTGGACGTGGCGCCGTCGGGGGAAGTGGAGATCAAGATGACGCTCACCGCCCCCGGCTGCCCGGTGGCCCAGACCTTTCCGGGCGAAGTGGAAGGCAAGGTGATGGGCGTCCCGGGGGTTACCAGCGCCCACGTGGAGCTGGTGTGGGAGCCCCCCTGGTCCCAGGACCGCATGTCGGACGTGGCCAAACTCCAGCTCGGGATGCTTTGATGGCGCAGTGGTTCGACGTGGCGGCGGAGAAAGAGCTGCCGCCGGGCTCCCGTCGCGTGGTGGACGCCGAAGGCCTGCAGGTGGCGGTGTTCAACCTGAACGGCGAGCTCTATGCCATCGAGGACGTTTGCACCCATGACGGGGGCGATCTCGCGAGCGGCGCCGTGGAGGGCGATAACATTGTCTGTCCGCGCCACGGCGCCAAATTCTGCATTCGCACCGGCGCGGTGCTCTCGCCGCCGGCCTACGAGGACGTCAACACCTTTCGGGTGCGGGTCGCGGATGGCCGCGTCCAGGTTGAGATTTCCTCCTGAGGCCCGGCGCGCCCCTTCCGGTCCGGGCTCGAACGCCCCCCATCCGGGCCGGAATCCGGCCGGCCTCCGGCAAGCAACGGTGAACCGGCGGGGCTGAACCCCGGGGCATGGAACCGTCGATCATCGTCCATGGGGGAGCGGGCCGCTGGGATCCCGAAGAGGCGGAATCCGCCCTGGAGGGACTTGGCGCCGCCGCCGAGACCGCCCGGGCGATTCTCTCGCGGGGCGGCAGTGCCCTGGACGCGGTCGTCGCCGCGGTCGTGTTGCTGGAGGATGATGTCCTGTTCAATGCCGGCACCGGGTCCGCTCTCAACCTGGCGGGCGAGGCGGAGATGGACGCCTCGGTCATGGACGGGCGCACGCTCGCGGCGGGTGCCGTAGGGGCCATCAAAGGCGTCCGCAACCCGGTGCTGGTGGCCCGCCGGGTGATGGAAAGCACCGACCACGTGATGCTGGCTGGCGAAGGGGCCGGACGCTTCGCCCGGGCCATGGGTTTCCCGCCCTACGACCCGGTCACGCCTCGGCGGCGAGTCGATCACTTGGAGAAGCTGGAGGCGCTGGCGCGCGAGGGCCCTGGGGAGCAGGGGACGTTGCGCGGCCTCCTGGAAAAGTACCCTGGTCTCGCCTGCGGCACGGTGGGCGCCGTCGCCCTTGATCAGCACGGCGCCCTGGCCGCGGCCACCTCCACCGGTGGTATTACCCTCAAGCTTCCCGGGAGGGTGGGGGACACGCCGATTCCGGGCGCCGGGACTTATGCCACGAGTGCCGCGGCGGCTTCCGCCACTGGACACGGGGAAACCATCCTGCGCCTGCTGGCGTCGCGCCATGCCTGCGATCGGGTGGCGGGCGGCGCCACGGCCCAGCAGGCGTCGGACGAAGCCATCGCCGCCCTGGCGCCCCACGGGGGCCACGCGGGCATCATCGTCGTGGATGCCGCGGGTCGAATCGGCGTCGCCCACGACACCGATTTCATGCCCCACGCCCATTGCGGCGTGGGCGGTGCCGGGATCACCGCGCGCACCAGGACGGCGCGCTGACCGTGGTCAGGGACCGGCTGGGGGCGCCGCGTTCCGCCGGGCCCGCGGGGCGTTCGGCGCCTCCGGCGCGCTATTTCATTGCCTTCGCTTTGGCGGCAAGCTTCTCCAGCGTAAAGGCGTAGCTGTCGCGATCCAGAGGCTTGTGGCAGGCCAGGCATTTGGCCTGATTGGTGCCGGGACGCAGGCTCTGGTCCGTTTTGAACACGGCGTAGTTCCAGTTGCCGTTGCGCAACTCAGCCGGGAAGCCATCTCCCCATCCTTTCTCGGTCTGCATGGCCGTGAAGAAAGCGAGTTCTCCCGGTTCGAAAAAGCCGTCGCCTCCCGTCACCGGGTTCTTTTCCGCGTCCAGCGTGGCCTTGTAAACCTCGGCGAACAGGATCGACCCCTCGGGAAGCGGCTTGCCTTCCCGGGCGGCGTCCAGGGCCGAGCGGTTGGCGTAATAGCGGCGAACCTCCTTTTTGTCCGGGAAATTGATGGTCAGGTAATGGGTGAACGCGCTCTTGTAATTGGTCGGAAACTTGACCCGGGTGAGATTGACGGCTTCCGGCATGGGTGATGTCGCCGAACCGCTTGCTCCCGGGAGGCCGCTGAAGTAGGCGACCAGGTTGTCGACGTCCGCCTGGCTAAGCTGGGGCGCGATGGCGTTCATCAGGGGATTCTTGCGGCTCCCCTCACGAAAGGCCTTGAGCTGGGCGGCAAGGTATTCTGCCTTCTGGGCGGCAAGATTGGGGACATCGGGGCTGACGCTGACGCCATTGGCTCCGTGACAGGCGGCGCAAACCGCAGCGGCCTTTTCCTCGCCGGCCTTGAGGTCGGCGGCACCGGCCGGGATTGCGAAGCTCAACAGGGAAAACAAAAGCCATGCCTGTCTCATTGCTATGCTCCTCTTATGGTTGTTTGCGCAGAGAACAAACTTATCCTACCAGAGTCAGCGCGATGCGAAAGCGCGCGTGCATCGCGGCCCGGATCGCTTCCAGAGTCCAGGCGTCCTCGATTCTCTACCCGCCGCGAGCGGGGACTGCTGACGATCCATCGGGTGTCCCCGGCGGGAGCCGACCGCCGGAAGCATTGCCGTGACGTTCTGGTCTCGCCGTAACCTGCTGGCGCCGGTGAGTCTCGCCCGAACACGCTGTGCTACGGCACAAAGCCGTGCTATGCCCGTTCTGGTCTCGCCGTAACCTGCTGACGCCATTGAGTCTCGCCCGAACACCCTGTGCTACGGCACAAAGCCGTGCCGCAACGTGTTCTCCGACACGACGCGGCTCCAGAGGAACTGCATCAGATAGTCCGGGCCGCCCGCCTGGACGCCAGTTCCCGAGAGGCGCCATCCGCCGAAGGGCTGAACGGCGACCAGGGCGCCGGTGATCTTGCGGTTGAGGTATAGATTGCCCACCCGCAGGCGTTGCCGCGCCAATGCCAGATGCTCGGGAAGACGGGAGAAGACGCCGCCAGTCAACGCGTAGTCGCTGTCGAGTGCTATTTCGATCGCCTCTGTGAAATCGCGGGCGCGCAGCACGGAGAGAATGGGCGCGAAGATTTCCTCCCGAGCCAGGCGGTGGTGGGGCTCAATGCCGGTAAAGATGGCGGGAGCGAAATAGTGCCCTCCCGGAGTCTCGCGTCCGCGGCAATGGAGACGGCCCTCGGCTTTGCCGGTTTCCAGGTAACGCTCCGCTTTGTCCTTGGCTTGGGCGCTGATGAGGGGTCCCAGCACAAACTGCGGGTCCTCCGGCGGCCCCAGCGGATGGCATTCCAGCATGGCGGCAAGCCGGGCGAGGAAGCGATCGTGTACCGCGCCCACCGTAATCACCCGGGAGCAGGCCGAGCATTTCTGCCCCTGGTAGCCGAACGCCGAACTGAAGACCTGGGCCACTGCTTCGTCCAGGTCCGCGTCCTCGTCCACGATGATGGCGTTCTTGCCCCCCATTTCGCAAGCGACCCGCTTGACATGGGTGCGGTCCTGGGACGGGGCGTGGGCCCGGTGCAGGATGTCGAGCCCCACCTCCCGGGAACCGGTGAACGCGATGACATTCACGGCGGGGTGGGTGGCCAGCGTCTGGCCAACGATCTCGCCCGAGCCTGGAAGGAGTTGGCAGACGCCTTCAGGGAAGCCGGCCTCCATGAGCGCTTCCCACAGCCTGTGGGCGCAGAGGCGGGCGGGACTCGCCGGCTTCATGATCACGGTATTCCCGGCGGCAAGGGCGGCTCCGGTCATTCCGGCGAGAATGGCTATGGGAAAGTTCCAGGGGGCGATGACCGCCGCGACGCCACAGGGTTCATAGCCGCGGACGTTGCGCTCGCCGCGGAAGTGGCGGGTTTCGTGCCACCCATCGAGGCGCAGCATTTGCGAGCCGTAGTAGCGCAAGTGGTCGACCGCCTCTGCCACATCGGCGTCGGCCTCGCGCCAATTCTTGCCCGTCTCCAGGATTTCCCACGCCGCCAGCGCGTGACGGCGCTCCAGGAGGATGTCCGCCGCCCGCAGGCAGCGTTGAATCCTCTCTGTCCCCGGCGTGTCTCGCCAAGCGGGAAACGCGGCGAGGGCGTTCTCCACTGCGCGCATGGCCTGTGCCGGACCGGCCAATTCCACCTCGCCCAGGATTTCTTCGGGATTGGCCGGATTGCGGCTTAGGGCGCGGGGGAGGTCTTGCGACGGTGCGCCGGGGATCCGTAGCCGGTGCAAACGCCCCAGGCTCCCGCGGGCGGCCGCGAGTCCATGGGCGAACGCGGCGCGGTTTCCGGGCAGGCTGAAATCGGTGAGTGGAGTGTTGGAGAAGAAGGGCGCTTCCGCCCCTTCGCGCCCCGGCTCACGCTCTGGCGGCTCGCGGCGCTGGGCGAGCGCTTGCGGCGCCGCCAACAGTTCCCTGGGGCCGAGGCCCTCCATGTACGCAAGCCGAAGGATGGAGGTACTCGCGGTGTTCTCCATCAGGCGGCGTATGAGATAGGCTATGCCCGAAAGAAGCTCGCCCGTGGGCACGTACACCCGCATCCGCGCACCGAACCGCACCACCGCGTCGCGCAGGGGCTCCGCCATACCATAGAGCATCTGAACCTCCCATTGCCCGGGGGAGAGTCCGGTGGCGTGGGCGCAGGCGATGGCGTGCGCAAGGCTGCGCAGGTTATGACTGGCGATGGCCGGGTAGAGCAGATCGGCGTGGTCGAACAGGACACGGGTGAGCCGTTCGTAGGCGGCGTCGGTTTCGGACTTGTGAAGGTACACCGGAGGGGGCCACGCGCGCGCTTCGGCCACGGCAACCTCGGTATCCCAGTACGCTCCCTTTACCAGCCGAACGCCGATGCGCCGGTCCTGCTCCCGGGCCCAGGCAATCAGATCCTGCAGATCGCGCTCGGCGTCGGGGCGATATGCCTGAAGCGCGATGCCGGGAAGCCAGGCCGTCTCGCGATGACTGGCGGCAATCACCCGAAACACCTCCAGTATCACGGACTTGAAGTCGTGGTGTTCCATGTCCACAGTGAGCGCCGCGCCTCGCGCTGCGACTTTTCCGAGCAATGGCTCGATGCGGTCCAGGACGCGGCGCGCGCTGCCGCCGGGATCAGCGGGATCGAATCGGGGAGTGAGCGCGCTCAGCTTCACTGACAAGTGGGGAGCCTGCACACCGGCCTCGGTAAGCGAATCCAGGAGAGAGAGATTGCGCGCCACGTACGCATCGGCCTCCGCTTCCGTCAAACACGCTTCCCCCACCGCGTCAACGCACATCTCCGCGGGGATGCGCGCCAGACGCGCCACGACCCGGCGCAGCTCTCCGGCGCTTTCCTCAGCGAGAAACTGGCGGGCAAGCCGAGACACGCTGCGCTTCACGGCCCACGCCGCCCAGGGGTGCTCCCCGGCCTCGAGGAGCTTTCCCCAGGGACCCGCGAGCGCGCGTCCATGGAAGTAGGCCCGAAAATGGCGAGCGATCGCCCCCGGCGAATCCAGATTGGGGAGCACATCCACAAACTGGAACAGGGCGCTGCGCATGGCATCGTCGCGCATGGCGGCGGCGAGGAGCCTCCCCCTCACTCCGCTGAATTCGAAAAGCGAGGGAGGCGCCCCCTGAGTCGCCTCGTGAATCTTGCGGCCGATATTCTGCACCGCGTCTTCAAGACCCTGATTCTGCGACTGGTATTCCATGAGCTGGCTTCAGATGGAAATTGCGCGAATACGTTGATTATAGAGGGCAGGTGAAGGCGGCTCTTGATTGCCCGACCCTTCCTCAGCGATCGCTCATGGTCTAAAGTGAGCCGCTTCCAGGGGTGCAGGCAAATCGGGGCGCACCCCAACGAAGGATCGGGAGATGTTCATGGCCAAGCGAGCAAAGCAGGCAGGCGACGGACTGTTGGAGCAGCTGGAGACCCTGGTGCGGGAGCGCCTGCCGGCGTCCCAGGCAGGCGGCGCCGAAATTTTTCTCCGACATTATCTCGCGCAGGTGGATCTTGGAGACCTGCGCGAGCGGGAGGTGACGGACCTTTTCGGAGCGGCCGTCTCCCACTGGAATTTCCTGCAGCAGCGCGAAGCGGGGCGTCCCCGGGTGAGGGTGCTCAATCCCCGCTTGGAGGAGGATGGCTGGCAGTCGCCCCATACCGTCATCGAGATCGTCAACGACGACATGCCATTCCTGGTGGATTCAGTCACCATTGAAGTGAACCGCCAGGGGCTGACCCTGCACCTGATCATTCATCCCGTGCTGCGGGTTCGGCGCGGCGCGTCGGGAAAGCTCGAGGAGCTTCCGACCGGCGCCTCGGAAGGCGTTCCGGAGTCCCTGATGCACCTGGAAGTGGACCGGCGCACCGACCCGGAGGCCCTCGCGGAACTGCAGCGTGGCTTGGAGCGCGTGCTTGGGGACGTTCGCCGCGCCGTCGAGGACTGGGAACCCATGCAGGCGCGCATGCGCGAGACCATCGCCGAAATCGAGAAAGGGGACTGCCCGCCGTCGGCGGGGGACGTGCAGGAGATCGAGGCGTTTCTCTCCTGGGTGCTGGACCACCATTTCACGCTTCTCGGCTCCCGGGACCACGAGCTGATCGAGGGCCCGGACGGGGTCCAGCTCAGAATCGTCCCGGGGAGCGGCCTCGGCATCCTGCGGGACGAGAGCGACCAGGAAATGGCCCAGAGCTTCGCCGCCTTGCCGCGGGAAATCCGGGCGCTGGCGCGGGACCCTCAGCTGCTGGTGCTGACCAAGGCCAACGCGCGGGCCACGGTGCATCGTCCGGGATACCTGGATTACATCGGCGTCAAGCGCTTTGACGCTGAGGGACGCGTCGTCGGCGAACGCCGCTTCCTCGGTCTCTACACCCACACCGCGTATATCGAGAATCCGACCCAGATCCCGATCCTGAGGCAGAAAATCGCGCGGATTGCCAAGCGGGCAGGCTACCTTCCCGGCGGGCATATGGCGAAGGATCTGCAGACGATTCTCGAATCCTATATGCGGGATGAGCTGTTCCAGATTTCCGAAGACGACCTGTTCGAGTTCGCGACAGGAATTCTGCGCCTTGGAGAGCGCCAGCGTATTCGCCTGTTCGTGCGCAAGGACCGGTGGCAGCGGTTCGTGGCGTGTTTGATCTACGTTCCCCGGGAGATCTACAACACCGAACTGCGGGTGCGCTTCCAGGGGGTGCTGATGGCCGCTTTCAACGGCGTGTCGTCCGAGTTCAACGTCCAGTTCTCGGAATCGGTTCTGGCGCGCATCCTGATCACGGTGCGCACGCCGGTGGGCGCCATACCGGAATTCGACGCCCAGGACCTGGAAGCGCGGCTGGTGCAGGCCGCCCGCCGCTGGCAGGACAGCCTGCACGACGCTTTGGTGGAGCGGTTGGGAGAAGAGCAGGGAAACGCCTTGCTTGCCCGCTACGGGTCTGCATTTCCCGCCGGCTATCGGGAGGACACTCCGGCGCGGATCGCGGTTCACGACCTGGAATTGCTGGAAGCGCTTTCGGCCGGGCAACCGGTGCGGATGCACTTGTATCGCCCCCTGGAGGCCCAGCCGGGATCCCTGAGGTTCAAGATATTCCAGAGTGGAACGCCGGTGGCGCTGACCAGCAGCCTGCCCATGCTGGAGCACATGGGCGTCAAGGTACTGGAAGAGCGGCCTTACCGGGTGGAGCCGGCCGGAAAGGCCGCGGTCTGGATCCACGACTTCGGGATCTACTACGACGGTCCCGAACTGGACCTGGCCTCCGTGCGCGAGAAGTTTCACCAGGCGTTCTTCAAGGTCTGGCAGGGTGAGGCCGAGAACGACGACTTCAACCGGCTGGTGCTCAAGGCCGGACTGGGGTGGCGCGAGGTGGGCCTGCTGCGGGCCTATGGACGCTTCCTGCGGCAGACGGGCTTCTCCCTGAGCCAGGGCTACATGGAGTACGCCCTCGCGGCCCATCCGGAGATCGCGGCGAACCTGGTGGCGTTGTTTCGGGCGCGCTTTGACCCCGACAGCCGGCAGGATCCCTCGGCAACGGAAAAGGGCCTGGTGGAGCAAATCGAGGCCGCGCTGGAGTCGGTGGCCATCCTGGACGAAGACCGGATACTGCGGCGCTACCTGGCGCTGGTCCTGGGAACCCTGCGCACCAATTTCTACCAGCCCGCCGCCGGCGGCGCCGTGAAGCCTTACCTTTCGTTCAAGCTGGATTCGGCTCGCCTGCCGGGGCTGCCCGATCCGAGGCCCATGTTCGAAATCTTCGTGTACTCGCCCCGGGTCGAGGGGGTTCATCTGCGCGGCGGCAAGGTCGCCCGGGGCGGACTGCGCTGGTCCGACCGCATGGAGGATTTCCGCACCGAGGTGCTGGGCCTGATGAAGGCCCAGATGGTGAAGAACGCGGTGATCGTGCCGGTGGGTTCCAAGGGCGGCTTCGTGGTGAAGATGCCGCCCGCGGGGGGAGACCGGGAAGCGATGTTAAAGGAAGGCATCTCCTGCTACCGGACGTTTCTGTGCGGGCTGCTGGATCTCACGGACAACCTGGTGGGCGGGAAGGTGGTGCCGCCGCAGCGGGTGGTGCGGCACGACGGCGACGACCCGTACCTGGTGGTGGCCGCCGACAAG
>DKBC01000321.1 GCA_002451065.1 Betaproteobacteria bacterium UBA6910 | reverse complement strand
AGGAACTGGGCAATCGCGAGCTTCCCCACCGGCAGCACCAGCTCGGGCCGCAGCAGGCGAAGCTCCGCCTCCCGCCAACGGGCGCAATGGGCGACCTCGTCCGGGCTCGGGACCCGGTCACCGCCCTTCGGGCTCTTGCCGGGGAAGCAGCGGCAGACCGCCGCCATGTAGACGCGCTTGCGGAACTGCTCCTCGGGCAGGCCGATTCCTTCGAACCACTTGAACAGCGTCCTGCCCGCGGTCCAGGCGAAGGGGCGCTGGGCCTCGATCTCCTTCGCACCCGGCGCCTGGCCAATGAGCATGACGGGAGAGACCACCGGTTCCCCGTGCACCGGCGGCCCTTCCATGCCGGGGCACTTTCGGCACCGGACCAGCTGCGCCTGGAGGCGGCGGATGGCTTGCAGGGACGCATCCATCCCATCATTATCGAGCCAGTGTGACCGGCGCGGCCGCGGAATCCCGACGATCCCGGGCTGGAAACTTCCGGCACGCGCCTTCCGACGGCCTCGTTCCGCTACTATGTCGCGCTGTTGCTGGTGGTGACCCTGCCCCCGGCGCTTCTGTTCTGGCTCGTGGTGCATCCCTTCGCCTCCTTCTGGCGCCAGCTGGGCGCGGGTTGGACCCATTCCCTGGTGTGGCCCATTATCATCCTGGGCATGGCGGCGCTGTTCACCCAGCGCGGGTGGCTGCTGCGGGTGGAATACGGAACCCGCGCAATGCTTGTCTTCGCCGGCGCGGTGCTGATCGGTCTCTCGGGATGGATGCTTGTGAGACTGCGCCGGCATCTCACCCTGGCGATTCAGATGGGGATGCCGGAACTATCTCCCAGTGGCGCCCAGCGGCTCCTCACCCAGGGGATATATGGCAGGATCCGCCACCCGCGCTACGTTCAGATGGAGATCGGGCTGCTGGGCTGGGCACTCATCGCCAATTACCTGGCCGGCTACCTGCTGTTTCTCGCGAGCGTGCCGGCGGTGTACCTGGTCGTGCTGCTGGAGGAACGCGAATTGCGAGATCGCTTCGGCCGCACCTATGACCAATACTGCCGCCGGGTGCCGCGCTTTTTCCCGCGCCGATCTCAGGAGCCGCCCCCGGAGCCCTAGTAACGGCTCGGATTGGCGCCATCATTGAGGGCGACAATCAGGCTCCGGCAACCGAAGAGAATACTTGCGGGGCGCACAACGGCGAGCCATGATGCAATTGACTAAAGTCGGTTGTCCCGTTTTGCGGGGCAATATGCTCTCGTGAGCCATATCACGGGAAGGAATCCAGGACGATGGACTGCAAGCGCTTTTTGGTGTTGGGATGTTGGCTTGCGCAGTGCTTCCTTGCCGGGTCGGCATCTTCAGCCCAGGCCTTCGAAACGGTGCGGGTCGCCGGCACCGGTGCATCCCTGGGGCTCATGCGGGTGCTGGGCCAGGAGTTTTCGCGCCAGCGTCCGGACATCCAAATCAGCGTCATCGGGAACCTCGGGAGCAGTGGCGCCATCTCCGCAGTCCTGGAGAACGCGATCGATTTGGGTGTTAGCAGCCGCTCGCTGAGGCCCGCCGAACTGAAGCGCGGGGCGACGGTCACCGAGTTTGCAAGCACGCCCTTCGTCATCGCCGTCCACGGGGAAGTGAAAGTGCCCGGCCTTTCACTCAAGCAGCTCGCGGCGGCCTTCCGGGGCGACACCGCCCATTGGCCCGACGGCGTTCCGCTGCGCCTCATCCGGCGCCCGGAGCGGGATTTCGACACCGGGGCCCTGCGAGGGATGTCCGCGGAGATGGATCAGGCGGTGACCGAGGCCCAGGGCCGCCATGGCCTCAACGTCGCCATTACCGATCAGGACAGCGCCGACGCTTTGGAAAGGGTACCCGGCAGTCTCGGCACCAGCAGCCTGGCCCTGATCGTCACCGAACAACGCAAGATCAGGCCTCTCGCGATCGACGGCGTGACGCCCAGCGTCGAAGCAATGAAGGCCGGCGCCTATCCCTACGAGAAATTCCTGACTCTTGTGACGGGTCGGTCGCCTTCCGCCGCCACCCAGGCATTCGTCGCCTTTCTGCGCTCCCCCGAGGTCGCTCGCCTTCTTCCGCGTTACGGCGCCCTGGCGACATCCCGATCCCCATGAGAGAGCGCCCCCGCGAGCACCGCGCGCTGATTCGCGCGATCACCGCCATCGCCGGAGTGATCGCCCTGGCGGTGGGCCTGCTGCTGCCGGTCGGCTACCTGGTGCGGGCTTATTATCTGGAGCGAACCGGCATGGCCGCCGAGGCGGAGCTGTACGCCCTGCGCGTCACCGAACTAGTGAACCGGAATCCGACCATGTGGCAGTTCGAGCTGGAGCGCATTGCGGACCTTGTGGACCGCGACCTGGTGACGACCGACCAGGACGAGGTGCGCAGCGTCTATGACCGGAACGGCAGGCTCATTTCGGCCAGCAAGGGCCGACTGCCGCCTCCTGCGCTGGTCGAGGGCCACGACTTCTACGATTCCGGCCAAATGGTGGGTCGGGTCGAGGTTGCGCGCTCCATGTTGATTGCCTGGCAGCGGGCCATGGCGGTGGCCGTATTCAGCTTCGGGCTGGGGTTCGCGGTGTTCATCGCGCTGCGGGTGCTGCCCCTGCGCGCCCTGGATCGCGCCCTGGAATCCCTGGCCTCGGAGAAGGACCGCCTGCGGATCGTGGTGGACAACGCCATGGACGGAATCTTCAGCGTGGATCACCGTGGCGCCATCGAATCGTTCAACGCGGCGGCGGAAAAGATGTTCGGATACTCTTCATCGGAGGTGTTGAGGCAGCCCATCGCAATGCTGCTGCCCGACGTTAATCTAGATGATTTCGAAGATCCGGAACTGGAGGCGGGCCTGCTCGGCGAGGGAGAGGGTATTCGACGCGACGGCTCCCGCTTTCCCATCGAGTATGCGATCAGCCGGGCCGAGGATGCGAAGGGATTCCGCATCATCGGCATCGTGCGCGACATTACCGAGCGCCGGCAGGCCCAGGACGCACTTTCCCAGCTCGCCAATTACGACAGCCTCACCGGGCTTCCGAACCGCAACCTTTTCCGGGACCGCCTGCTGCGGGCCCTGGCGCGGGCCAAGCGCAACGGCCAGCTGGTGGCGCTGATATTTCTCGATCTCGACCGCTTCAAGACCATCAATGACACTTTGGGTCACGCGGTGGGCGACGAGTTGCTGCAGACGGTGGCCAAGCGCATCCGCTACACTTTGCGGGAGACCGACTCCGTTGGCCACCTGGATGATGAGAAGGTTGCAGGTTCCCGGGGCACCAGCGAGGTGAGCCGGCTCGGCGGCGACGAGTTCACCATCATCCTGGAAAACATCGGGCACCCGGACAACGCGGCACCCGTGGCGCGTCGTGTCCTCGATGCCATCGCGTCACCGCTCACCCTTGCCGGCCGCTCGCTATACGTTTCCGCCAGCGCCGGGATCTCGGTCTATCCCAGTGACGACCCGGACCCCGAAAATCTGCTCAAGAACGCGGATGCCGCCATGTACCGCGCCAAGGACCTGGGACGCAACAACTACCAGTTCTTCTCGGAAGAGTTGAACCGGCAGGTCCATGAACGTCTCGACATGGAGCTGCGGCTGCGGAACGCGCTCGCCAACAGCGAACTCTCCCTCGACTTCCAGCCGCAGCTCGATATTCACTCTTACCGCTCAAGAGCCGTGGAGGCCCTGCTGCGGTGGAACAACCCCGACCTGGGCAATGTGCCCCCAGCGAAATTCATTCCCGTGCTGGAGGAAACGGGCCTCATCGTGGAAGTGGGCGCGTGGGTGCTGGAGACCGCTTGCGGCTGGGCGCGGGGCTGGCAGGACGCGGGGCTGCCACCGGTGCGCGTGGGCGTCAATCTTTCGGCGCGCCAGTTCCGTCAGGGAAACCTGGTGGCAGTGGTGGAGGGCGCCCTCCAGCGCGCCGGCCTCGCTCCCGAGTGGCTGGAACTGGAGATCACCGAGAGCCTTCTGATGGAGCACTCGGAGGCGGTGATCGAGACGCTCAACACCCTGGGGATGCTGGGCATCCGCATTTCGGTGGATGACTTCGGCACCGGCTACTCGTCGCTGGCCTATCTCAAGCGCTTTCCGATCCACGCGCTGAAGATTGATCTTTCCTTCGTGCGGGACGTCAACACCGACCCCAACGACGCCGCCATCGCGCACGCCATCATCGCGCTGGGGCGGAGCCTGGGGCTGAGCGTGGTGGCGGAGGGAGTGGAGAACCCGGAGCAGCTGGCATTCCTGTCCAGCGGCGGCTGCGACGAGATTCAGGGATTCCTGCTGTCGCGGCCCCTGTCCCCCGGGCAACTCGAGCACTGGTACGCCACTTGGGAAAACCTGCAGCTTCCGGCTTTGCGGGAGGTCACCGGCGCGGATGCGGCCCTGAAACGTGTCCGTGGGTTTTGATGAGTCCGGGCTCCGGGGTTAACGAATCACCTGAACTACCAGGTCCCGGCCCTTCCAGTTGATTCCGTGGAGCCGGTCCACCATGGGCTGCAGTGCGCCCGCGGGAACGTTGTCGCCGAAGCTCAGAATGGCGGCGGGGCGTGTTCCGTCACCGGGCACGCTCTCCATGGCGGTGAACTCGGATCCGCCGTATTTCGTCAGGAGTTCCTTCAATTCCGCCTCGGTGGTGTCCGGCGGAATGTTTGCGATCCAGAGCCGTGCCATGAATTACCCTCCTCAGGCCATGATGTTGACGCCACCGTCCACGTACATGGTCTCACCGGTGATTCGGCGCGCGTACGGGGTGGCGAGATAAGCGCAAGCGAAACCCACGTCCATAATGTCCACCAGTTCGCCCACCGGCGCGCGTTCCACTGCTTCGTTCAGCAGCAGGTCGAAGTCCTTGAGCCCGCCAGCGGCGCGGGTCTTCAGCGGTCCGGGAGAGATGGCGTGCACCCGGATCCCCTGGGGGCCCAGCTCGTAAGCCAGGTAGCGGCAGGCGGCTTCCAGCGCCGCCTTCACCGGCCCCATCACGTTGTAATTGGGGACCACCTTCTGGGCGCCGTGGTAGCTCATGGCGAACAGGGTGCCACTCCCGGTCATCAGTGGCGCCGCCATCTTGGCCATGCGGATGAAGGAATGGCAGGACACGTCCATGGCCACGCCGAAGCCCGCGGCAGAGCAATCCAGCAGGCCACCCTGGAGATCTTCCTTTGGGGCGAACGCAATGGAATGCACCAGGATGTCGAGACGCCCCCACTTCCTTGATATTTCCCCGAACACCGCCTCCAGCTGTCCCGGCGCGCTCACGTCCAGGGGCATGAAAATTTCGGCGCCGAGATCCTTGGCCAGGGGCTCCACGTAGGTCCTGGCTTTCTCGTTGAGGTAGGTGATGGCGAGATCCGCCTCCAGTTCGCGGAACGCCTTGGCGCAGCCGTAGGCGATGGAATGCTCGTTGGCGATGCCCACCACCAGGGCCTTGGCCCCCTTGAGGGGTGGGCGGGGTACCTGTAGTGCCATGAACTTCTCCTTTCAGGCGGAGCCGAGGAGGCGCCGGGTGTGGCGCGCGATCATCAGCTCCTCGTTGGTGGGGATGACCCACGCGGCGGTGCGGCTCTGTTGCGTGCTGATGCGCGGGCCGTGGTTACTGTTCGCGGCCGGGTCCAGCTCGACGCCGGTCCAGGCCGCATCCCGGCAAACACGGTCGCGGATCGGCGCTGCCTTTTCGCCGATTCCCGCGGTGAACACCAGGGCGTCCAGGCCGCCCAGAGCCGCCACCAGGGAGCCCAGTTCGCGCCGGATGCGGTAAACGAAAACGTCGAGGGCGAGCCTCGCGCGGGGGTCCTCGCTCGCCAGCAGGGCGCGCATGTCACTGGAGATTCCCGACATCCCCAGCAGCCCCGACTGATTGTAGATCAGCTTTTCGATGGCCCGTGCGTCCATGCCGCGCTGGTCCATGAGATAGAGGATCACGCCGGGATCGATGGAGCCGCAGCGGGTGCCCATGGGCAGCCCTTCAACGGCGGTGAAGCCCATGGTGCTGGCGACGCTCTTGCCGTTCTCCATGGCGCACATGCTGGCGCCGTTTCCCAGGTGCAGTACCACGGTCTTGGCGGCGCCAGCCCGGACGTCGTAATCCGGGAGCGCCGAAGCAATGAACTCATAGGACAGGCCGTGGAAACCGTAACGCCGCACCCCGGCTTCGGCGTATCCGGCAGGCAGCGCGTAAAGCTGGGAAACCGGCGGGTTGCCGCGGTGAAACGAGGTGTCGAAGCAGGCCACCTGGGGAACCTGGGGCGCGCGCTCCAGCAGGACCCGGATCGGGGTAAGGTTGTGGGGCTGGTGCAGGGGCGCGAGTGGTACAAATTTCTCCAGGGCCTTGAGGGTGGCGACGTCCATGCGCACCGGCTGGGTGAACTCCATGCCCCCGTGCACTACCCGGTGGCCGATGCCCACCAGCCTGTGGTCCGAGAGTTCTCCCCGCAGGAAGCCGATCAGGTGATCGAGGGCGCCGTCATGGCCGAGCCGGGTGCCCTGGTCCCAGGCCTTCTCGCCCAACACCTTGCCCGAGGGATCCTTGGCGGTGAAGCGGGGCGAGGTGTAGATACCCTCGATCTGGCCTCGCAGGTCCGGCTCCAGGGCGTCGCCGCGCTGGATGAACAGCGAGAACTTGATGCTGGAGGACCCGGCGTTCAGGACCGTGATGGCGTCAGGCATGGGGCTTCACCACGATCTCGCCGGTGCGCCGGAAATGGGCGACCAGCGCCAGCACCGCGGTGGAAGTGAGCCGGGTGCGCACCGTGTCCGCCCGGCTGGTGAGCACGATGGGAACCCGGGTGCCGAGCACGATGCCTGCGCTCTCCGCGCCCGCCAGGTACTGCAGCTGCTTGGCCACCATGTTCCCGGATTCCAGGTCCGGCACCAGCAGGATATCGGCGCGGCCGGCCACCGGGGAGATGATTTTTTTGATACGTGCGGCTTCCTCGCTGATGGCATTGTCGAAGGCGAGAGGCCCGTCGAGAATTCCGCCCACGATCTGCTTGCGGTCCGCCATCTTGCACAGGGCCGCGGCGTCAATGGTGGAGGGAATCTTGCTGGTCACGGTCTCCACCGCCGACAGAATCGCCACCTTGGGCTCCGGGACTCCCAGCACGTGAGCCAGCTCGATGGCATTCTGGACGATGTCCACCTTGTCTTCCAGGGTGGGAAAGATGCTCACGGCGGCATCGGTGACCAGCAGCATGCGCGGGTAGCTGGGCACGTCCATGATGAAGACGTGGCTGATGCGGCGCGCCGTGCGCAGTCCCGTGGCGGAGGGCACCACCGCCGCCATCAGCTCGTCGGTGTGCAGGCTGCCCTTCATCAGCGCCTCCACCTCGCCGGAGCGGGCCAGGGCCACCGCCTGCTGCGCGGCGGCGTGGCTGTGCTCCGTCGAAATCAGTCGGAACGAAGAGATGTCCACCCCCTGCGCTTCGGCCACGGCGCGGATTTTCGCCTCGGGGCCCACCAGCACCGGCTCGATGAGCTTCAGCTTGGCGGCTTCCAGGGGGCCGAGCAGCGAGTCCCGGTCGCAGGGATGCACCACCGCGCATGCCACCGGCGGAATCCGCTCGCAGGCCTTGATCAGGCGCGCAAACGCGTCGTGCCGGCGCAGCACCAGTTCCGGCGGGGTGATGTCGCCGTAGGCGATGCGCTGGGTGGGGGCGATCACGGTTACGCTGCCGGAGAGGAGCTGTTCGCCGTGCTGGTTGACGCAGAGGCAGTCGAAAACCACCTCCTTGGATTCCGCCCGCTTTTCCCGGGCAGTGACGGTGCCGGTGAGCGTGTCCCCCACTGCGATCCGGCCCCGGAAAGCGAAGGACTGGGAGAGGATGGTGGTGCCCGGCCCGGGCAGACGCCGATTGAGGAAGTTGGTGATCAGCACCTCCGCGCCCACCGCCTCGGCGGAGGTGACAGGCTCGTGCTCCCCCACCTCCTGGATCTGGAACGAATCCACGTCGCCGGTTACCAGGGCGAGGGCGTCCACGTCGGTGCGGGAGATCTGGCGCGTCACGCTCTGGCTGTGGCCAACCTGGATCTCGTCGAAGGTAACGTTCGTAAATGAGGGCATGGGTGATCTGGATCTGGTTCTGCGGGACAGCCGCGCGCCGGCGCCGCCTGCCCGCGGTGCCCCGGCGTACCGGGGCGGGCTGCATGCCGGCCCGTCAGGCGGCGGCGGAGGGGCCTTTGACGGCGGTGAGGCGCGGCCCACGCATGCCCAGCACTTCGCGCACGCGGTCGAGGGTCGCCAGTTGCTTGGGTGTGGGCTTGATGCGCTTTACCCGCTCATCCGCCAGGAGACGCTCGATAACCGTGACGAGACGCTCCCGCTCGGCGCCGCCGACCAACTGGGGCAGGGTTTCGATGGCCTTCTCCGGCTCGTAGCGCACGATGATTTCCTGCTCTCCCCGCACCCGGCGCCACTGATCCGGGGTCAGGTCCGGCAGCAAGTCGCGATAGTCCCTGGCGATCTCGTCGCGGGTCTCCAGCATCTCGAGCTTGATGGGCTCCCCGACGCGGGCCAGGAGCGATCCGACCCGGGTCATGGCTTCCGCGTACCCGCCCTTGCCGATGGATGCCAGGGCTTCGCGCACGAAGGGGATCTCCCGCGGGTCGGTGACGCCCTTCTGCTGCGCTTCTTCTACCTCGTGCTTGTCCGCGAGGTAAAGGGCGAAAAGATTGCCGTACACCTGGAAAAAGGCGGACTCGCTCACCGCGTCCCGCACGTCGCGATAGTAGTCGAACGATGCGGTGATCAGGTCGGAGCCCAGACGCTCCAGCTTGCGGAAAGGCTGATCCTTGCCGGCCGCCCGCCGCTGGGATTTCACCATCTCCGCCGCGGGGCCCAGCCATTGCAGCCACGGGTTCAAGTCGGAGAACGCCCAGCGCTGGGCGCGCAGAGGGTGGAATTCCCGCTGCAGCTTGGCCGAGAACTCGTTGGCCATGGCCTCGACCACGGGCTGGGCGAACAGCTCATAGGCGCGCTGGTTGAATTCGGAGATGCCGGCCACCGCCTCGAACGGCTTCTCGTCGACGCGCTGCAAGCGGTTGAGGCGGGCCGTGATGTCTTCCAGCCGGTGCTCCAGGAACTGAACGTCATACTCGGGCTTTCCGTCCGGACCCTTGGTCTCGGCGATCTGCATGCCGTAGAGGCCCGGAGGCAGGCGCTCGATGCTCTTCAGCACCGAAACGATCTGGGCGTGCTCCTTCTTCGCCACCTTGCCGGACACGAAAATGCCCAGGTGTCCGACGTCCTGGTGCAGCAGTCCCACGATCACCTGGCCGCGGGCCTTGATCTCCTCGGTGCTGCCGTAGACGTCGGCCACCCAGTTGAAGGCCTGCTGCGGCGGCGTGATGTTGTCGCCCATGGAGGCGAACAGAACGATTGGCGACTTGATTTCGCGCAGGTCGAAGAACTTGCCCGCCTTGGACTTGGTGCCGCCGTTCCACAGCTTGTTGCCGACGAACAGGTTCTGGGTGATCCACTCGATCTCCTCCTTGTTGAGGAGGTAGAAGCCGCCCCACCAGCGCTCGAATTCCAGGAAGCGCTCCGGCTCCGTGTCGACATTGGCAAAGACGTGGTAGTACTTGCTCCAGAAGGTATTGGCGGGATTGAGATTCTCGAAGTTCTGCACCAGCCAGGCGCCGTCGAACTTGCCGTCCCCCATGTCGGCCGTGAGGGAAGAGAGCCAGGTGCCGCCCAGCATGCCTCCCGAGTAACGCATGGGGTTGTCGCCTTCCCCCTCGCTCCAGGCTCCGCCCCAGTAGGACATGGGGGCGCCATTGATGACGATGGGGCCGGTGTCGTCCGGGTTGGAGGCCGCCAGCATCATGGCGGCCCAGCCGCCCTGGCAGTTGCCGACAATGGCGGGCCGTGGGCTGTCGGAATGCAGCTCCCGCACCTTGCGCACGAATCTGGCCTCCGATTCGCACACATCCAGCAGGGTTTGGTTGGGCTCGGGCTCCGGAAAGAAGCTGACAAAATACACCGGATGGCCGTCGCGCATGGCGACGCCTACCTGGGAGTCGTCCTTGAATCCGCCGATACCCGGGCCATGGCCGGCGCGGGGATCGATGACGATATAGGGCCGCCGCTTCGGATCCACCGTGACGCCTGCCGGGGGCACGATGCGCAGCAGCGCGTAATTGACGGGTTGGTCGAACTCGCGGCCGTCCAAAACCACTTCATAGTCGAAATGCAGCACGGGGGGGCTGCCGGCGCGGTTATGCTCCACGAACTGGTTGCCCCGCTGGCGCAGCGTGTCCCAGAACAAGATCGAGCGCTGGGCAAAATCCACCGAATAGTCAAACCAGTTCTGCCACAGCTCCCAGGGCTTCATGGGATCCGGCGCGGGTGGCGACGCCTGCTGCTCATGGGCCTGCCGCACCGCTTCTGCGTATCGCTCCTGGGCGAGCTTCAGGCGCTTCTGAAATAGGCTCGAGATCTTCGAATTGATCTCATAGGACCGGGCGAGCTTTTTTCCTTGGTCGATCATTCCTGTCTCCTTTGGAAGGGGTGGGCTGGGCTTCCTCTCCGCGCGCCAGGCGCCCCGCTTTGTAACCTGCCGCGCCGGCCCGCTACGCCGGCCCACCATCTTGGCAACCTGCCAGCCTAAGAAATAATGTGCAATATGTTACATTTTACTCGCGCTGTTGCAGTGCATCAAGACAATCGGAATGTTGGCTCCGCCAGCAACTGGAACTGTCCGGCATGGTCCCTGGAACTTTCGCGCACCTTGCAGCAGTCCGGCTACGGGTCACCGCCTGCGTTCGAAAGCAGTCTGGGTTAGACTTCGCGCTTTTTCCGGCGAACCCCCGGAGACTCGCGGCAATTCAGGGTGTCGTCCCGGGTTCGCGTGGTGTCGGCCGGTTTCCCGGGGAGACCGACTGTGGGCTCTTTTTGACGATCCAGGAAGGAGTATTGCATGAGCATTTTTCAAACATTGCTGGCATTGGGTGTTTCATTAATGATCTTCTCGGAATTCGCATGGTCCCAGCCTATTGTCTACCCGGCCAAGGGCCAAAGCGCCCAGCAGCAGCAGCGGGACGAGGGCGAATGCCACGTTTGGGCCAAGCAGAACACCGGAGTTGATCCGGCGGTGGTGGCCCAGCAGCCGGCACCTGCTCCGTCGTCATCGGTGGGGGGTGGAGAGCGCGTAGGCGGCGCCGCGCGCGGCGCCTTGGGTGGGCTCGCCATCGGCGCCATTGCCGGAGACGCCGGAAAGGGCGCCGCCATCGGCGCGGTGGCCGGCACCATGGCCGGGGGCCATCGGGCGCGGAGAAACGCGGCCGCCCGGGACCAGGCCGCGGCCAACCAGAAGCAGGCGCAGATCGACACCTACTACCGCGCTTACGCCGCGTGCCTGGAAGGGCGCGGCTATACCATCAAATGAAAGGGGGAATGCTGATGAAACGCCTTGGTTGGCTGTTCCTGGCGGTAGCCTGCGCGGCCGCGCCGGCGGCGGCGGGGGACTTCGACGGGTCCAAGAAACTGATCTGCGCCCCGGTGCTCGCCATGGACTGCGCTGTCGGCAGTGAGTGCCTCAGCGGTACCCCCGACGACATGGGTGCCCCGGCCTTCATCCGCATCGATTTCGAAAAGAAAGAGGTCATGGGCACCACGCGCACGTCACCGGTCCTGCACATGGAAAAATCTCCGGAGCAGGTGCTGCTACTGGGCGTGGAAGTGGGCCTCGGCTGGACCATCGCCATCAACAGCGAAAGCGGGCGGATGCACGGCACCCTGGCCGGCCGCGACGGCGCATTCGTACTGATCGGCTCCTGCACCCCGCTGTAGGAGAACCGCCGCGGCCCCGGCGGGGGGCGCGGCGGCCTTTCTCTGGGGGCGAGCGGCTACTCCTTTGCTGCAGCCTTCTCGAACAGCCCCTTGTATTCCCCGTAGCCTTCCTTCTCCAGGTCCTCCGCCGCGATGAAGCGCAGGGATGCGGAGTTGATGCAATATCGCTTGCCGGTGGGCGCCGGGCCGTCGTCGAACACGTGACCCAGGTGAGAGTCGGCCAGCTTGCTCCTCACCTCGGTGCGCACCATGAAGAAGGAGCGGTCCTGGCGCTCCGCCACTTGGGCGGGAACCAGGGGCCGGGTGAAGCTCGGCCAGCCGGTGCCGGAGTCGAACTTGTCCAGGGAGCTGAACAGGGGCTCCCCGGAGACCACATCCACGTAGATCCCCGGCTTCTTGTTGTCCCAGTAAGCGTTGCGGAACGGCGGCTCAGTGCCGTCCTTCTGGGTGATGTTGTACTGCTCGGGGTTGAGCTTCGACAACAGCTCCGAAACGTTGGGCTTCCTGAAGTCCTTTCCGTCCCATGCCATGGCGTTGCCCCCCAAAATGATTGCCAGGAAAATGATCGCTGTACGCATTATCGGTGCTCCTTCGCTGCCGGCCGGCGCAGGGTTCCTGCCCGTGTGCGTGTTGGTCGCGCCGTGCAGCGATTTCCTTACAAGGGCGGGGCTCATCCCTGCTTCGCGCGGGGCAGCCAATGTTCAGAACCACAGGTTTTCGCGCCCGCGATTCCTTACCCTCGCTCCTTTCGAGGTCCGCGGTAACATGGAGTTCCGGGGTATCTTTCGATGGCCACCGCCGAATTTCGATTCTACGAGGAACTGAACGATTTTCTCGCCCCCGAGCGCAGGAAGCGGGCGTTCTTTCATCGCTGTGCCCGGGCGGCCACGGTGAAGAACGCCATCGAGTCCCTCGGTGTCCCCCATACCGAAGTGGAGGTTATCCTGGTCAACGGCGAGTCGGTGGATTTCTCCCAGATCGTGCGCGAAGGGGACCGGGTGGCGGTGTTTCCGCGGTTCGAGACTTTCGACGTCCGGCCCCTGCTCCGGTTACGGGAGGCGCCCCTGCGCGAAGCGCGCTTCGTCGCCGACTCCCATCTGGGGGGGCTGGCGCGGTTGCTGCGCATGCTGGGATACGACACCCTCTACTCCAACCACCTGGACGATGACGAGATCATCGACATATCGGCCCGCGAGGGCCGGATTATCCTGACCCGGGACCGGGAACTGCTCAAGCGCAAGGAAGTCACCCACGGGTGTTTCGTGCATGCGCTCAAGGCAGAGGCCCAGTTCGCAGAGATCGTGGACCGGCTGCAGCTCTCCGGCGGCGCGCGCCCATTCGCGTTATGCCTCCATTGCAACCTGCCTCTGAAGCCGGTGGAAAAGGCCGCGGTGCTGGAGCATTTGCCGCCCATGGTGCGTGAGCACTACGAACGCTTCTGCACCTGCGAAGGTTGCGGCCGGATTTACTGGGAAGGTTCCCACTGGGACCGGATGTGGCAGCGCCTGCGTGCAGCGGTGCCGGAGCTCAAGGGCATGGAGTCGGCGCGGACGAGGACGGGTGATCTCGGTTAGGGTAGGATTGGAACGGTTTTCCCGGATGTGCCAAATCCCTTCCAAGAGTTGATCCCGGGCCAGCAGCTGCATGCCGTTGCCCGTAGTCACAGGCAGCAAGGCTTCGGAAATGATTGATCAGGGTGCGTCACTTCAAGAGAAAGGTCTCCATTGGCTGGGTCGTTTCGCGCCTGGCCTGCCCCAACTCTTGCGCTACGATTTCGCCAACCTCCGCTTCGACCTGGTCGCTGGGGTTTCCGTGGCTGCGGTGGCGCTGCCGGTGGCGGTCGCGTATGCGCAACTGGCCGGCTTCGACCCGGTCGTGGGGCTCTATGCCAGCATCCTGCCCCTGGTGGCTTACAGCGTATTCGGCACTTCCCGGCAGCTGATCGTCGGCCCTGATGCCGCCACCTGCGCCATGGTGGCGGCATCGGTTGCGCCCCTTGCGGCCGGCAATCCCGAGCACTACTGGTCCCTGGCGGTGACCTTGGCGTTTCTGACCGGCCTCTTTTGCGTCGGGGCGAGTTTTCTGCGGCTGGGTGCCCTGGCCGATTTCCTCTCCAAGCCTATCCTCGTCGGCTTTCTCAACGGCGTCGCCATCAGCATTCTGCTGGGTCAGATCGGGAAGATATTCGGCTTCGATATCAAGTCGGGCGGAATCATCCCGCGCCTGTACGAGTTTGTCAGCCGTCTGGGGGAGACTCACTGGGTTACTCTCGGCGTGGGGTTGGTTGCGTTCGGAACCCACATCGCGTCGCGCCGAATTTTCCCAAGGCTGCCGGCTGCGCTGGTGGCCATGGTGGTGGCCGGCCTGCTGGTGGCTCTCTTGGGCCTGGATCAACGGGGTGTCGCGATCCTCGGTGCGGTGCCGGAAGGGCTGCCGCCTCTGCGGCTGCCTGAGTTTCCCGTCGACAAACTCTCCGCCCTGGTCGCGGACGCTGCCGGCTTGGCGCTGGTGCTTTTCTCCAGCGCCATGCTGACCGCCAGGAGCTTCGCCTCCAAGAACCGCTACGACATCGACGTGGACCGGGAATTCGCCGCGCTCGGAGCCGCCAACATGGCGGCGGGCTTGTCCCAGGGTTTCGCAATCAGCGGGGCGGATTCCCGCACAGCCATGAGCGATGCCACGGGCGGGCGGACCCAGGTCACGGGACTGGTTACCGCGGCCACCATCGCGCTGGTACTGCTGTTCTTCACCGAACCCCTGAGCTATGTGCCGGTGGCCGCTCTCGGCGCCGTGCTGGTTTTCGCCGCCATCTCCCTGTTCGATTTTTCCACGCTCAGGGAAATCTTCCGCGTGGACCGTATCGAGTTTACGCTCTCCGTAATCACTACCCTGGGCGTGGTGGCGGTGGGGGCCGTTGACGCCATCCTGGTGGCCGTGGCGCTGGCGCTGGTGCGATTCATTCGTATCGCCGCCCGGCCCCGGGACGAAGTGCTCGGGAAGGTGCCGGGGATGCCCGGACTCCATTCCATTGAGCGCCATGACGGCGCGGAGACGTTTTCCGGGCTCCTGATCTACCGGTTCGACGGCCCCATCACCTTCTTCAACTCCGCCTATTTCAAGCAGCGCGCCCTGGAGAAGGTGCGGGATGCGGGCCCCGGGCTCAAATGGTTCGTGCTTGACGCCATTCCCGTCAGCGGCGCCGATGTCACCGGGCTCTATGCCCTAAGGGACCTCCAGCAGGAACTAGAGGCCAGGGGCGTGGCTTTCGTGATTGCGGGACGCAAGACAGAAATCCTGGTCTGGCTGAAAGAAAAGGGGCTCTATCGGCCACAGATGGAGGAGAGGCACTATCCGACCCTGCGTCAAGCCCTGAAGGCTTATCGCCGGGCGTTCCGCGGCGCCGAGGCGCCTCCCATAGAGGAGTGAAGAAGTATCCGCGGCCGGAGCCGCTGAGTCACGCCGGGGAGAGAAGGGCGGCTCACGCTGCCCTCTCCGGGAAACCTGGTGGGAGCGGAGTTCCTAGTGGCTTCGGGTCCGCAACGCCAGGTAAATCTGGTCCTTGAGTCGAAGCCGCTGTTTTTTCAGGGTTTCAAATTCGATGTACTCGCACGGTCTTTCGTTTTCTTCGATATCCACAATCTCGGCATTAACTTTTTCGTATTCGTCGAACAGATGAGCCAACCGCCCGTCGTTTTCCTTAAGCTCGTGAATCAGCGAGACAAACTCCGGGAACTCGTGGTCGAGATCGTGCGGTTCGACTTGCATGGCGCCTCCATGGTTTGGGGGTGGGGAATTGGGCGTCGGCCCAGGCAAAAGAATAGCCCGGGGAGCGGCCCCAAGCCAACCCTGACGTGGAGGTCAGGTCTCTCCGATTTGCTCCAGTTCGGCGTGCACCAGGAGCCAGCGCTCTTCTGCCGCATCAATTCGGCTATCGAGCTCGCGCTGGCGCCGGGCGTATTCTTCCAGCTGCGCGCTCTCGGGGCCTGAATAGAACTCCGGGTCGGCCAGCAACTCGTCCAGGGCGCGCCTCTCCTCCTGCCAATCGGCGAGCCGGCGCTCCAGTTCCTCGGCTTCCCGGAGCAGCGGCCGCCGCAGCGCCAGCCTGGCCTGGCGCTCCGCGGCCGCCGCTTCCCGCGCCTCCCTGCGTGCCGCTTTTTCCGCCGCGCGGCCCCCGTCCGCCCGGGCCAATGCCTCGGCCTCACGCCGCTCGCCGAGCCACGCCACGTAATCGTCCAGGTCACCGTCGAATGCCTCGGCCCGGCCGTCGTTCACCAGCAGGAAACCGTCGCACACCGTGCGCAACAAGGCGCGGTCGTGGGACACGATGACCAGGCTCCCCTCGTATTCCGCCAGTGCCCTGGTGAGGGCGTGGCGCATCTCCAGGTCGAGGTGGTTGGTNNTCCAGCAGCAGCAGGTTGGGGCGCCGCCGCACCAGCAGCGCCAGGGCCAGGCGCGAGCGCTCGCCCCCGGAAAACGGCTCCACCGGCGCGTCCGCCATGGTGCCCCGGAAATCGAAACCGCCCAAATAGTTGCGCAGGTCCTGCTCGCGGGTCGCGGGTTCCTGTCGAAGCAGGTGCTGCAGCGGCGACTCGTCTCCCCGCAGTTGCTCCAGTTGATGCTGGGCGAAGTAACCGATGGACAGTCCCTTGCCCTCCAGACGCTTCCCGGAAGCAACGGCCAGCTCTCCGGCCAGCACCTTCACCAGGGTGGACTTGCCCGCGCCATTGGGACCCAGGAGTCCCAGGCGGGCGCCGGGGCGCAGGGTGAGGCGGAGATCGCGCAGCACCTGGCGCCCCGCGTATCCCGCGGCCGCTTCCTCCAGGGTGAGCAGCGGGTCCGGAGCCCGCGCCGGCGCCGGAAACTCGAAGTCGAAGGGCCCGTCCACGTGGGCCGGGGCGATGCGCTCCATGCGGTCCAGGGCTTTGAGGCGGCTCTGGGCCTGGCGCGCCTTGGTGGCCTTGGCCCGAAAGCGGGTGATGAAGCTCTCCAGGTGCGCCACCTCCCGCTTCTGCTTCTCGAACATGGCCTGCTGAAGGGCAAGCTGCGCGGCGCGCTGTTCTTCGAAGGCCGAGTAGTTTCCCGTGTGCAGCGCCAGGCGCTGCTGGCTGATGTGGGCGATATGGGTGACGCAGCCGTCCAGCAGGTCCCGGTCGTGGGAGATCAAGAGCAGGGTGCCGCGATAGGCGGCGAGCCAGCGCTCCAGCCATACTACGGCGTCCAGGTCCAGGTGATTGGTGGGCTCGTCCAGCAGCAGCAGGTCGGAGCGGCTCACCAAGGCCTGGGCCAGGTTGAGGCGCATGCGCCAGCCTCCGGAGAAATCCGCCACCGGGCGCTGGAAATCGGCGTCGCCGAAGCCCAGCCCCGAGAGCAGGGCGGCGGCGCGCGCGTTTGCGCCGTAGCCCCCGATCTCATCCAGCCGCGCGTGCAACTCGCCGATGCGGTGCCCGTCGTGGGTGGCCTCCGCCTCGGCAAGGGCTTGCTCCACGCGGCGCAGCTCCCGGTCGCCGTCCAGCACATACTCGATGGCGGGAGTGGCCAGCGCTGGCGTTTCCTGGGCCACCGACGCGATGGTCCAGTCCGGGGGCACTTCGCAGTCACCGCGGTCCGGATGCAGCTCGCCCCGCAGCAGGGCGAACAGGCTGGACTTGCCGCTGCCGTTGGCGCCGGTGAGCCCCACCCGCCAGCCGGGGTGAATCTGCAGCGTCGCGCCTTCGAACAGTTGCCGCGCGCCGCGGGCCAGCGTCAGGTCACGAAACTGGATCACTGCCGGTAACCATCGGGAAGAGCCCGATTCTATCAGGCCGCCGGTTCGTGTCCTCGCCGCGGAACCCCCGGCGCGCCAAGGGGTCCATGGCGATACAATAAGCGTCGCGCGCAAGTTCTCCGGCGCCGCTCCCGATTCCACATTCCATGACCGACCCGAAATCCGGCGCTATCGTGATCCGCGGCGCGCGCCAGAACAATCTCAAGAACCTCAATCTCGACCTGCCCCTCAACGAGCTTACGGTGGTGACCGGCGTCTCCGGATCGGGCAAGTCNNCCAGACCAATCCGGTGCGCACTTCCCGCTCCACGGTGGGCACCATGACGGAGCTCAACGATCATCTGAAACTGCTGTTTGCCCGGGCGGCCCAAATTTTTTGCCGGGGCTGCGGCGCGCCGGTGCGCCGCGACACCCCCCAGACCATTTTCGAGGACCTGAGCCAGCGCGCCGCCGGGGCGGGAGACCCGCGAGTCGTGGTCACTTTCCCGGTGGTGGTGCCGAAGAATTTTTCCGGCGAGGAGGTCGTCCGGCTGCTGGAGGCCCAGGGCTACACCCGCATCCATTCCCGCGCGGAGAACCAGCTGGAAGTGGTCCAGGACCGCTTCCGCATGGGCTCTGCCGAGAGGGAGCGGGTGATCGAGGCTCTGGAAGCGGCGCTCAAGATCGGGCAAGGACGGCTCAACATCCGGGTGGCCGCCGAAGCGGAGCCGACCCGGGACGAGCCGGTATGGCGCTACTCCGATGACCTGCACTGCGCGCAGTGCGACATCCATTACGCAGAGCCCACGCCCAGCGCCTTTTCCTTCAATTCGCCCATCGGCGCCTGCGAATCCTGCCGCGGCTTCGGCCGCACCATCGGCATCGATTACGGCTTGGTGGTGCCGGACGAGTCCAAGACATTGCGCGGGGGCGCGGTGAAACCCTGGCAGACCGAGAGCTACCTGGAATGCCAGGGCGACCTGATGCGCTTCGCCCGGAAGCGCGACGTGCCCGTGGACGTCCCCTGGCGCGATCTCTCTGCGGAACAGCGGCAGTGGGTGCTGGAGGGAGACCCGGAGTGGGTGAACTACGATGTCTCCTGGCCCCGCCACTGGTACGGCGTCAAGCATTTTTTCGCCTGGCTCGAGACCAAGGCCTACAAGATGCACATCCGGGTGCTGCTCTCCAAATACCGGGCCTACACGCCTTGCGAGAGCTGCGACGGCGCGCGCCTCAAGCCGGAGTCCCTCTTGTGGCGGTTGGGCACCCGGGAAAACGCGAACGGGGTACTGCCCCCGGAGCGCCGCCACCGCCCGCGGGGAATCCCCTGGAGCGAGGAGCAGCTGGTGGCGCTGCCTGGCCTCTGCATCCACGATGTGATGCTGCTGCCGGTGTCCCGCTGCCGCGCGTTCTTCGACACCGTGCAGTTGCCGAAACCCCTGGACGAGGCCACCGGGCTGCTGCTCGGGGAGGTGCGGGCGCGGCTCCGCTACCTGGAGGAGGTGGGCCTCGGTTACCTGACCCTCGACCGGCAGTCCCGCACCCTCTCCGGCGGCGAGGTGCAGCGCATCAACCTCACCACGGCGTTGGGCACTTCCCTGGTCAACACGCTGTTCGTGCTGGACGAGCCTTCCATCGGACTCCATCCCCGGGACATGGGGCGGGTGATCGGCATCATGCAGCGGCTGCGGGACACGGGAAACACGCTGCTGGTGGTGGAGCACGATCCCCAGATCATGTTCGCGGCGGACCGACTCCTGGATTTGGGGCCCGGCCCCGGCGAGCGGGGAGGGGAGGTGGTTTACTTCGGCCGCGGCGGCGACATCACGAATGCTCGTGGCTCCCTCACCGCGGACTATCTCTCCGGGCGCCGCCGCGTGGATGCCGGCGCCGGGCGGCGGGCGGTGGATGCGGCCTCGCCGCGCATCGAGCTGCTGGGGGCGAGCCAGCACAACCTGAAGGGTATCGACGTCGCGGTTCCCCTCAACCGCCTGGTGTGCGTGACCGGCGTTTCCGGCTCCGGGAAATCCACCCTGGTGCAGGACGTGCTGTATTCCGCGCTGCTCAAGCACAAGGGGAAGTCCAGCGAGGCTCCCGGCGCATACCGGGCGCTCGTGGGGCACCGCCTGATCGAGGAAGTGGTGCTTGTGGACCAGACGCCCATCGGACGCACCACGCGCTCCAATCCCGCAAGCTACGTGGGCGCCTTCGACCCGATCCGGGCGCAGTTCGCCCGGGAGCCCCTGGCGAAGGAGCGCGGCTACACCCCGGGCAGCTTCAGCTTCAATGCCGGAGACGGGCGCTGCCCCACCTGCGGCGGCAACGGCTTCGAGCACGTGGAGATGCAATTCCTCTCAGACGTCTACCTGCGCTGCCCGGAC
>DKBC01000225.1 GCA_002451065.1 Betaproteobacteria bacterium UBA6910 | reverse complement strand
CCAGTTGTGGAAGTACTCGTGGGCCACCACGCGGTCGATGTTGAGATAATCGACGTCGGTGGCGGTGTCGGGGCGCGCCAGAACGTACTTGGTGTTGAAGATATTGAGGCCCTTGTTTTCCATGGCGCCGGAATTGAAGTCCCCCACCGCCACGATTTTGTACTGATCCAGGTCCAGCTCCAGACCGAAGCGTTCCTCGTCCCAGCGCGTGGCGCGCTTCAGGCAATCCATGGCCCAGCCCGCCTGGTCGAGCTTGCCGGGCTCGACATAGACGTAGAGCCGCGCCCGCTTTCCCGAGCGGGTGCGAAACTCTTCCTCCAGCTTGTCGAGCCGTGCCGCCACCATGGCAAACAGGTAGGAAGGCTTGGGAAACGGGTCATCGAAGCGGGCCCAGTGCCGGCTCCTGCCCTCCTTGCCGTCATCCACCAGGTTGCCGTTGGCGAGCAGCACCGGATACTTACGGTCGGCGTGGATGGTGGTCACGTAACGGGCCATCACATCCGGGCGGTCCAGGAACCAGGTGATGCGCCGGAATCCCTGGGCCTCGCACTGGGTGACGAAGCCGTTGCGGGTGCCATACAGCCCCTCGAGCTTGGTGTTCTTCTGCGGCACGATGCGACTCACGGTTTCCAGGGAGAATCGGTCCGGCACACCGGGGACCACGAGCTGCTCCGCGGTGAGGGTGTAGCTCCCTTCCCGGAGCCGGGTTCCGTCCAGGGCCACCGACATGAGTTCCAGCTCGTCGCCGTCCAGCGCCAGGGGGGCGCCCTGATCGGGCGAGCCCGGATTGCGCCGCACCTCGAGGCGCCCGGTGACGATGGCGTCGTCCCCGCGCAGGTTCAGGTCCAGATCGATGCGCTCGATGAGAAATGCCGGCGGCGTATAGTCCTTGAGATAGATGGTCTTGGGGGTCGCTTCGCGCATTTTGGTCTTGTTTCGACAAGCGCCCGCGGGGCGGGCAAGGTGGAATAATAGACGCCAGATTTTACCGATCGTTCAGGGAGTGATAAATGGGCAATGCCAAGCCTGCCGTTGGGGTTATCGGTCTCGGAGCCATGGGCATGGGCGTAGCGCAGTCGCTGTTGCGGGCCGGCTTCCACACCCACGCCTGCGACCTCCGCGCCGATGCTCTTGACCGTTTCGCCGCGGAAGGCGGAAAGCCCGCGGCTTCGCCGGCAGCCCTGGCGGGGGCTTGCGACGTGGTGGTCGTGCTGGTGGTGAACGCCGAACAGACTGAGACGGCGTTGTTCGGAGAACACGGCGCCGCCCAGGCCCTGCGGCCAGGCTCGGGGCTGATCATGAGCGTCACGGTTCCTCCGGATTACGCGGAGGCGCTGGGTACGCGCCTCGCCGAGCGTGGCATCCTGATGCTGGACGCGCCGGTCTCCGGCGGCGCCGCCAAGGCCGCTGCCGGCCAGATGACCATCATGGCCTCCGGTTCGGCCGGCGCGTTCGAAAAGTGCCAGGCCGTGCTCGATGCCATCGCGCACAAGGTGTACCGCCTGGGAGATCGCCCCGGACAGGGCTCCAAGGTGAAGATGGTGAACCAGCTCCTGGCGGGCGTGCACATCGCCGCCGCGGCGGAGGCCATGGCGCTGGGCATCAGGGCCGGCGTGGACCCCGGGGTGCTGTACGAGGTGATTTCCAACAGCGCCGGCGCCTCCTGGATGTTTCAGAATCGCGTGCCCCACATTCTCGCGGGCGACTATACGCCCCTCTCCGCAGTCAACATCTTCGTCAAGGACCTGGGCATCGTGCTCGACTCGGCGAAGCGCATGACCTTTCCGCTGCCCCTCACCGCCGCCGCCCACCAGATGTACCTGGCCACCAGCGCCGCCGGCCACGGGGCCGAGGACGATTCTTCCGTGATCAAGATGTTCCAGGCCCTCACCGGCATTCCCTTGCCAAAGGCGGGGGGCTGAGGTGCTGCTCGGGGCCATCGGCGACGACTTCACCGGTTCCACCGACCTCGCCAACATGCTGGTGCGGGGCGGCATGCGCACCGTGCAGGTGATCGGGGTGCCCGGGGGGCCGGCGCCGGAAGCGGATGCCGTAGTGGTGGCGCTCAAGTCCCGCACCATCGCTGCCGAACAGGCGGTGGCGCAGTCACTCGCGGCGCTGGAGTGGCTAAGGAGCGCCGGTTGCCGGCAGTTCTTCTTCAAGTACTGCTCCACCTTCGACTCCACGGACCGCGGCAACATCGGCCCGGTGGCCGATGCCCTGATGGACGTCCTGGGCGTGCCCTTCACCATCGCCTGCCCGGCGTTCCCGGAAAACGGCCGCACGGTGTATCGCGGCCACCTGTTCGTGGGCGACCTGCTGCTCTCCGAGTCCGGCATGAAGGATCATCCGCTCACGCCCATGGGCGACGCCAACCTGGTGCGGGTGCTGCAGCGGCAGTCCCGCAATAAGGTGGGGCTGGTGCGGGAGGACGCGGTCCGCCACGGCCCTGGGGCCGTCGAGGAGCGCTTCGCCGTCCTGGAGCGGGAGGGCGTCGGCATCGCCATCGTCGATGCCGTGAGCGACGCCGACCTGCACGCCATCGGCCATGCCTGCGCCGGCCTGCCGCTGGTGACTGGCGGTTCCGGCGTGGCCGTCGGGCTGCCGGAGAACTTCCGCCGGGAGGGCCTGCTCCGGCACGCCGAGCACGCCGCGGAGCTGCCCCGCGTCGACGGTCTCTCCGCCGTGCTCTCGGGGAGTTGCTCCACCGCCACCAATGGCCAGGTGGCGGAGTGGCTGCGCACGCGCCCCGGCTTCAAGCTCGATCCGCTGCGGCTGGCCAAGGGCGACGATCTGGCGGGCGAGGCCCTGGCGTGGGCGCGGGAGCTAATCGCGGCGAATGCGGTGCTGATCTACGCCACGTCGCAACCGGAGGAAGTCGCGCGGGTCCAGGCCAGCCTGGGGGCGGAGCCGGCCGGACACCTGGTGGAAGCCTGTCTCGCCCGGGTCGCCGGGGGACTGGTGGAGAGCGGCGTGCGCCGGCTGGTCGTGGCAGGTGGCGAAACCTCGGGCGCCGTGGTGAGCGCCCTGGGCGTCAAAGCCCTGCGCATCGGCCCCCAGATCGACCCCGGGGTGCCCTGGACCGTTAGCGTCGGCGGTGCGCCCCTTGCACTGGCCCTCAAGTCCGGGAACTTCGGCGGGCAGGATTTTTTCGCCAAGGCGCTGGCAATGCTTGACCCGGGACAGCCATGAGCGAAGCCGCCCTGCGCGATGAGATCTGCGAGCTGGGCCGCTCGATTTTTACGCGCGGACTCACCCACGGCTCCACCGGCAACATCAGCGCCCGCGTCAAGGACGGCTGGCTGCTCACGCCCACCGGCTCGAACCTCGGACGGCTCGACCCGGCGCGGCTGTCGAAACTGGACTGGAGCGGGACCCCGATCTCCGGCGACGCTCCTTCCAAGGAAAGCTTCCTGCACCTGGCCATGTATCAGCAGCGCGAGCAGAATCGCGCCGTGGTGCACCTGCACTCGACCCACTCGGTCGCCGTGTCGGTGCTGGCGGATCTCGACCCCGGGAACGTGCTGCCGCCCCTCACCGCCTATTACGTGATGCGCGTCGGCACCCTGCCCCTGGTGCCCTACCATGCCCCCGGCGACCTGAAGCTCGCCGACGCAGTGCGCCGCCTCGCCGGAAAGCACCATGCGCTGCTGCTGGCGAACCACGGTCCGGTGGTGGCCGGCGGCAGCCTCGCGGCCGCCGCCGACGCGGTGGAGGAACTGGAAGCCACCGCCAGGATCTACCTCTTCTCCCTCGGCCAGAGGCTGAGGCCCCTGACCCCAGAACAGGTGGCCGAGATCCGGGCGCGTTACCCTCTGTGAGTCCGACTCAACGGGGTACGCCCGCGCCAGACTTGCCGGGAATCTCGCGGCCGAGGAGTCGGAATTCGGAAGCAAGGCCCGGAGTGCCATGACACCTGCCGTAGGCTAGATTGCAGCCATGGCGACGAGCGAGGGTTGGAAGGATGCCTGTGAACCTGACCGCCAGGATGGCGACGCTTGGCGTCGCGACCACGAGCGACCCCCGCTGGGCCTTGGTGGTGGCGCGGGACCCCGAAGCGGACGGAAGTTTTTTCTATTCGGTGAAGACGACCGGCGTCTACTGCCGGCCCTCCTGCGGCGCCCGCACCCCGAGGCCCGAGAATGTCCAATTCCACCTGACCACCGCCGACGCCGAGCAGGCGGGATTCCGGCCCTGCAAGCGCTGCAAGCCGGACCAGCCTACCCTGGCCGCCCGGCGCGCGGCGCTGGTGGCGGAGCTATGCCGCGTGATCGAATCCGCCGCGGAGCCGCCCGGCCTCCGGGAACTGGCGCGCCACGCGGGACTGAGCGTCTTCCACCTGCAGCGCGTGTTCAAGGCGGCCACGGGGCTCACGCCCCGGGCGTACGCAGAGGCCCATCGCGCCCGGCGCGTCCGAGCCGCGCTGGGACGGAGCGGCACCGTGACCGAGGCGATCTACGGGGCTGGCTTCGGCTCCAACGGGCGCTTCTATGAAAAGTCGAACCGGCTGCTGGGCATGACGCCGACCAGCTATCGCGCCGGCGGCGCCAATGCCAGGATACGCTTCGCCATTGGCGAATGCTCCCTCGGGTCCATACTGGTGGCGGCGAGTGAACGGGGTGTGTGCGCCATTTTCCTAGGCGACGATCCCGATGCGCTTGCGCGGGAGCTGCAGGACCGCTTTCCGCGGGCTGAGTTGATCGGCGGCGAGCCCGACTTCGAGCAACTGGTGTCGCGGGCAGTGGGCTTGGTGGAAGCCCCCGGGCGCGGGTTCGACCTCCCGCTGGACGTGCGCGGCACCGCGTTTCAGCAGCGGGTGTGGCAGGCGTTGCAGGCGATTCCCCCCGGCGCCACGGCCAGCTACTCGGAAATCGCCGAGCGCATCGGCGCGCCGAAGTCGGTGCGGGCGGTGGCCCGGGCCTGCGCCGCAAACCCGCTGGCGGTGGCCGTACCCTGCCATCGCGTCGTGCGTACCGATGGCGGGTTGTCGGGCTATCGCTGGGGGGTCGAGCGCAAGCGCGCCCTGCTGGAGCGGGAGGCGAAAGGGTGAGCGCTCGGGACCGGATCGCTTCGGCTACCGATTCAGCAATGAAGGCACGAATCGCCCTGGCAGCGCCGGCCTCCCTCCCGGCATGGCTGGCTGCGCTGCTGCTGCTGACTTGCTCGCCCGCCGGGGCATCGGAATCCATGCCCTCCAGGCTCTATGAAGTCACCATCGAGACCGTGATGCCCCATCTGGAGGAGGCCCTGAGGTATGCCACCACGCGGGAAACCCGGTGCCTGGGCCCTCGCGGCCTGTCCACCGCGTTTCCCGTCCTGCGTCACGAATCGCTCAAGGGGTGCACGCTGGGCCAGGAGAGGCGCGACGCGGATTCTGCCTCCTTCGTCCTGATCTGCGAAGGCGGGAACGGAACGACGGGTGCCGCGCGCTGGCGGACTGATGGAAATCCGCTCACCGGCATTCTGGAGGTCAAGCTCGGCGGCAAGAACATGACGTTCTCCCAGCGTGTCACCGCCAAACCGGTCGGGTCCTGCCCGCCGGATGCGAAATGACCGCGCGGAACGCCCACCGCATCATGCCGGGCCTCTCGCCTCTGTAAGGCTCGAAGCCAGCCCCGCCCATGGAGGGCGGGACCGACCTCCGTCAATCGACCTGCACCGCGATCCGGCGCGGTTTCGCGTGCTCGGCCCTGGGGATATGCAGGCGCAGCACCCCGTGGTTGAACTCGGCGGACACCTTGTCCGCGTCCAGCTCCTTGCTCAGGGTGAACACCCTCCGGTAACCCGGCAGGCTGACCTCGGCATGGCTCGCTTCCATGCCCTGCGGCACCGTCAGTGCCACGGTTCCACCGATGGTGAGCGTGTCCCCCTCCACCTCGAGCTCCAGCTTGTCCTTGGGCACGCCGGGCATGTCGGCATAGAGGGTGATACCGCTCGGGTCCTCGATCACGTCAACCGGCGGCAGGAGCACCGCCTCGTTGCGGCGGGCATCGGTGTTCTTGCTGGCAGCACTGGTTTCGCTCATGGTCGTTTCTCCTGTCACTCGACGCTGATGCGGCGCGGCGTCGCCGATTCACGGCGCTTGATGCTGACATGCAGCACCCCGTCGCGGTAGTCAGCGGATACGGCGTCGGGATCGATGTCGTCGGGCAGGCTCACCACCCGGCGGAACCGGCCGGCAAAGCGCTCGTTGATGTGAACGGTGGCTTTTTCCCTTTCGGCGGGAAGTTTGGCCTTGCGCTCGCCGGCAATCGTGAGCACGCCGCGGTCGAGGCCTACCTCGATGGCGCCGGGGTCCAGCCCTGGCGCGAACGCGTAGATCTCCACCGTCTGAGGGGTGCCGCCGACGTTCAGCGCAGGATAGCCACCGCGCCCGAGGCCGCGGATGCTGGGAGAGAACTCGAACGCCTGCTGCATTTCGCGCTGCAGGCGGTCCAGTTCCGCGAACAGGTCGCGTGGAAACAGGGTTCGGTACATGTCTGCTCCTCCAAAACGGGTTGTCAACGCAACCAGGGCCAAGACCACCGGTTGCTCCTGCCCTTCAGATATGAGCGCCCGGCCAATCTTCAAGACCTTGATTCCGGTCCCGGCCAGCGCCCGCGGGAAGCCCAAGCGCGCGCCGGGGAACGCCTGGGCAAGGAAAAAAATCGCAGATTTTCAGGGCCTCCGATCCGCGGGGATTGCCACGGGAGCGGCCGCGTTGTCGCGCATCCTCCATCGGCATAACCAGGCGCAGCACCTGTGGGGGGCGGCGTTAGCCTGGTCCAGGTCAAGCCTGCGGTCCGGGCGCGAAACCGTCCCGAACGCTGCGAAAGATGGCCCGCGTCCCGGTCCATGCTTCGAGACCCTTGATGCGGTCAGGGAGGGACTCGTGCATACCGATCACGAGGGCGCCCCCGGGGTGCAAGGCACCCGCCAGGCGCCCCATGACCGCCCGCTGCAGCGCAGGCTCGAAATAGGTGAGAACCAGGTTGCGGCACAGGATGAGGTCGAAGCGTCCCGGCGGCGCTCCCTGGCGGATGTCATAGCGCGCAAAGGTGACGCCGGCGCGCATCGGGGGGCGCACGCAATAGGCGCTTCCCTGTCGGTCAAAGGCCTGCGCAAGCCAATCCTCGCGGACCTCCTTCAGGCTGCCCGCGCCATAGCAGCCGGTCGCCGCCCGCTCGAGGAGATTCTGGTCGACATCGGTGGCAAGCACCCGCAGCACGAGCCCCGGCCAGCGCTGCGCCAGGCGCAACTGCCACAGGATGGAGAGGCTGTAAGGCTCCTCTCCCGACGCGCAGCCCACGCTCCAGCATGCCAGTGAACGCTCGAAACGGCGTTCGGCATTCCGCGCCAATTCCGGCAGCAGCAGCTGTTCCACGTTCTCGAATACGGCGCGGTCGCGAAAGAAACGCGAGATCGGGATCGCGCAAGCCGCCCCCAGGACCTCCCACTCCTCGCGATGCTCCCCCAGGTACCCGCGGTAGGCATCAAGGCTCGCAAGGCCCAGGGCGCGTCGCCGCTTTTCAATCCGCTTGCAGACCATTCCGCGCACTTTGCGGTAGCCCGGCCAGTGCAGCTCCATGCGGGGCAGGGCCCATTGCAGAAAAGCGACGCAGTCGCGATCGTTCACCGCCCGTCAACCGTTTTCATGGCGCGTCTGACGGCGCCGGGCGTTCATTCTCGCACAGGGTTCCCTGGTCAAAGGGGATCCGCCTTCAGCGACGTTTCAGCACCAGGGGCGTCGAGGGGTACCGCGGTCATGAGCCTGGCGCGGTCGCGAGCGGCAAGCGTGCGCGCCGTCGCGCCGGGCGAGTGGAGAAGATCCCCGTCAAGGGCCAAGGCCCGGCACCGGGGCACGCCAGCGACCTGGCGGGCTTATTTGGGGTCGACAGCGCAGTCCGTCGTTCTATAATGAGCCTCGTTGCCCCGCTTGCGGCGCACCCGGCGCGGATACCCGAAGCGATCACCGATGGATGTCGATCCGGTAATCCTGTCACGCTTGCAGTTCGCCTTCGTGGTGGCGTTCCACTTCCTGCTGCCCGCGTTCACCATCGGGCTCGCCTCCTATATTGCGGTGCTGGAGGGCCTGCGCCTGTGGACCGGGAAGGAAGTCTACCTGCGCATCTCCACCTTCTGGATCCGGATCTTCGCGGTCTCTTTCGGCATGGGCGTGGTCTCGGGCATCGTCATGCCGTTCCAGTTCGGCACCAACTGGAGCCGGTTCTCGGATGCCGCCGCCGAAATCATCGCGCCGCTCATGGCCTACGAGGGACTGACCGCGTTTTTCCTGGAAGCGGGTTTCCTGGGAGTGCTCCTGTTCGGGCGCCAGCGGGTGCCCCAGTGGGTGCACTTCGTCGCCGCAGTCATGGTGGCGTTCGGCACCCTGCTCTCCACTTTCTGGATCCTGGTGGTCAACAGCTGGATGCAGACTCCCGCAGGCTACACGCTGGTGGACGGCCGCTTCTTCCCGGCGGACTGGATCGAGGTGATCTTCAATCCCTCGTTTCCCTGGCGCTTCCTGCACGTGGTGACGGCGGTCTACCTCACCACCGCCTTCACCGTCATCGGCGTCGCCGCCTATTACCTGCGCCAGGGTCGTTTCGTGCAGGAGAGCAAGGTGATGATGACCATGGGTCTGCTGCTCGCCGCGGTGCTGGTTCCGGCTCAGGCCCTGCTGGGCGACGCCCACGGGCTGAACACCCTGACCCACCAGCCCCAGAAGCTTGCAGCCATGGAAGGAATATGGGAGACGCGGGGCGGCCAGCCAGCGGTGCTTTTCGGGATACCCGACGCGAGCGCCGAGACGAACCGGGCGGAGATCGCGATCCCGAAGCTCGCCAGCCTCTACCTCACCCACGACTGGAACGGAGTGGTGCAGGGCCTCAAGGATTTCCCGCCGGAACAGCGCCCGCCGGTGGCGCCCGTGTTCTTTGCGTTCCGGCTGATGGTGGGGATGTGGGCGGTGATGCTGCTGATCACGGTCTGGGGAGGTTGGCTCGGCTGGCGACGCAGGAATGTTGCCTCCCCGTTGTATCTTCGCGCCTGCACCCTGGCCATTCCCACGGGCTATGTCGCCGTAACCGCGGGCTGGATCACCACAGAGGTGGGGCGGCAGCCCTACGTGGTGTATGGGCTGCTGCGCACCGCCGATGGAGTGACGCCAACGCTGGCGCCAGGCGACGTCATGGTGTCGCTTGCGCTGTATGCCGCGGTTTACAGCGTGGTGTTCGGCGCCGGGCTCTACTATCTGGTCAAGCTGGTGCGGGCCGGCCCCGGAGAACTGCGCCACGCCGCCGAGCCGGGCCCCGAACAGCGCCCGGCGCGCCCGCTCTCCGCCGCCGACGTGGAGATTTGAGCGATGGCCATCGACCTAGTGCCGGTATGGACGGTGATTCTCGGCTTCGCCGTGTTCATGTATGTGCTGCTGGACGGCTTCGATCTCGGCGTCGGCATCCTGTTTCCATTCGCCCCCGGCGACGCGGAGCGCACCCTGATGATGAATTCGGTAGCGCCGATCTGGGACGGCAACGAGACTTGGTTGATCCTCGGGGGCATAGGCCTGTTCGCGGCCTTTCCCCTGGCTTTCGCGGTCATCATGCCGGCGCTCTATTACCCGATCCTGTTCATGCTGCTCGGGCTCATCTTCCGCGGCATTGCCTTCGAGTTCCGGCTTAAGGCCAAATCTGGCCGCAAGTGGTGGGACCGGGCCTTCTTCGGGGGCTCCCTGGTCGCCACTTTCTCCCAGGGCATCGTGCTCGGCGCGTTCGTCCAGGGATTCGAGGTCTCCGGGCGCCAGTTCGCCGGCAGCAATCTGGACTGGATGCGGCCGTTCCCGCTGGCGGTCGGGGCGGGGCTCGTCGTCGGCTACGGCATGCTCGGCGCCACCTGGCTGCTGATGAAAACCGAGGGCGATCTCCAGCGCTGGGCCGGCGCCAAGGCCCGGGCCTGCTTGATCGGCGTGCTCGCCTTTATCGGCATGGTCAGCGCTTGGACCCCGTTCCTGCAGCCGGGGATCGCGGAGCGCTGGTTCTCCTGGCCTAATCTCCTGTTTCTGGCGCCGGTGCCGGTGGTTACCGGGCTCATCGCGTGGTGGCTGTGGGACTCCCTCGCGCGCGGGCGGGAAGTCGCTCCCTTCCTCGCCGCCATGGGACTGTTCCTCATGTGCTACCTGGGCCTCGGCATCAGCGTCTGGCCCAATGTCGTGCCCCATACCATCAGCCTCTGGGACGCCGCTGCCTCCCCTAAGTCCCAGGCCTTCCTGCTGGTCGGGACCCTGTTCCTGGTGCCGATCATCCTGATGTACACCGGCTGGTCCTACTGGGTGTTCCGCGGCAAGGTGCGCGCGGAGGCCGGATATCACTGAGGCTCGTTATCGTCCCCCAGGCACCGGATACCGAGTCTTTCGGCGATCCCCCGCCGCGGCGCGCGCGAGAACCGGCGGCGACCGGGAGTTCGCCGCCGCGCTGTTCATTTAGTCCTTGAGGATTCCCGCGGCGAACCAGGCACTCAGTGCACCCGCAACCCCCCCGGCGGCTGTGGCATTGCGAATCAGCAACACCGGTCGGTTGTCCATGTCATCGCCGCAGGGGACGGGAGGGGAAACGCCGTTCGCATCCGTCAGCGGGCTCCTGATGTTGAAGTCGCCGTTCTGGTCGAGCTCCGCCGCCTCGGAATTGAACGGGTCGGCTACCCCGGGGCAGAACAAGGAAGCAGCCACGAACCGTACGCCGCCGCGGGCGCCCACGGCGTTGCCGCCGGCGAGCAGCAGGCCTTCCCCGCGGGCCGAGATGCGTCCGTCCGGCTTGATTTCCGCCTTGAAGGACTCGATCACCCAGGGGATGCCCCCCGGACTGACGTTGAAAACGAGGTTTACAGCGGGGCCACTGCGCAAGGGCTGCGATCCGATGGCGCCGTCGAACTTGATGCTATCGCTGGCAGCCAGGGCCGGGGCGGCGGCGAAAGCAAATACCAAAGTCAATGCTGCGATGATGGGCGTGGGTTTCATGGGGAGTCTCCTGTCGTGGTTTGCGAGGTACGGCAAACCGTAAACGGGTCCCGTCGCCGCGTTATTCCCTCCGCCTCGACGCTTATCCTGGAATGACAGGCGCGTGGCACATTCTTTTCCGCAATCGGCGCGCTGTCCGACCCCGGCGTCGCCCTGCCTCTGGCTGGCGTGGCGACCGTCGTTGGCCATGCCTGCAAAATGGGTATCGAGCGGGGGCCATCCCCTCCCGCTGGCGACCCGGCCCGGTGCGGCCCTGGCATGAATTGAAGTTCAGTGACGGCTTTCCCCGGTGGATTTCACCAACACAGCACGTAATGGCAAATCGGAGTATCCTCGCCGGTCCGGGTGCTGCCCGGGCTCGCGCCCGGGCAACCGGCCACGATTAGGAGCAGTCGATATGCAAGAAATCCTGCAGTACTTGAAGCAAAACGGTCCGCGGCTCGATTTGGAGATCGCTGCGGCGACCGGAATCTCCCTTGCCAAGGTGCGCCTCAGCATGTCTGAGCTCTCTGCCAGAGGGGACGTGGTGATGTGCCGCTCGATTCGATTCAGCGACGGCAAGCCGGTTGACGCGATGCTCTGCCGGGTGTCGGGATATGTTCCGCCTGCTGCCCCCGGCAGGAAACCCAAGGCCTAGACCCAGACTTCGGCGGGGGTCCGTCCGTGAGCCGGGACCCTCCGCGATGGCTCAACTGGCCCCAGCCCAACCACGGTTGATCAGCACCAGCACCTCCGACTCGGGCAAATCACGAATCGCCACGAATCGCGCGCCGTCGCGAGACTGGACCGGCACACGCTGACCGACGGGATGCGGGCCGCTGTAGGGCGCGCCCGGATGGGCCATCTGGTGGGCGGCCTGAGCCGAGTTGGCGATCACTTCGAAGGCGGGGCCCGCAGGATTCCATGGCCGTCCCGGAGCATCCGCGTCATTGAGGTTCGCATCGACCATCACGTCGCCGCCGCGCGCCTCGCCGCCGTGGCCGTTGACGATGCACAGCGCCTCTTCATCGTCCAGGATACGCGACCAGGCAATCAGTTCTCCGGCGTCCGGCTCCACGAACGGCCGGCCGAAGATCGAGATCTGTCGTTGATAGAGGCGACCGTACCGCAGCACGGGGAACCGCTGCCGCACGCGCGAGAGCCCGGCGATGCGCACGAAAGCCGGCGATCGCGGATTGAAGGCGTGGGCTCCGCAGGTGCCGAAAGGCCCGAAACCTAACGTGGCGGGGTCCAGGGCGTTCGCTCCGCTGCCGATCCCCGCGGCCCCGCTCCTGCGCGGATGCTCGGGTCCGAACATCGCTTCCCGAAGGTATTTGTCGGGCGGCGGGCTGCCGGCGTTGTAGTCGGGCAGATATTGATCCCGCTCCGTTTTCTCGGGGCCGGCAAACGACTGCTCGGTTCCATAGTAGACGCAGGGGATCCCGAGGCTGAATAGCTGGATCGCAACGCCGGCGGCGACCTGGTGATCGCTCGCCGCATCGCTCGAGAAGCGCGCCTTGTCACCCGACACGTGGTCGTGATCGTCGAGGACCGACACGTGGGTGCGGCCGGCGTTGCGGTGGGACCCAAGGTCATCGTTCCAGGTTCGGACAAAGCTGAAATAGGCGCTTGGCGCGGCCAGCCCTTTCGCTACCGCATGCAGCAGGCGTCGCGATTCGCCGATGTCCAGGGTCGCATTCAGGTTCGTGCCGAGCACCTCGCGGTAGCGCTCGGCGCTGCGATCGTCGCCGGCGACTTCCCCGACGAGGAAGAAGTCCGCCTTGCCCAGATTGGCGGCAAACTCCTTGATGCTCCCGCAAAAGTTGCGCCCGACGTCCGCAGCTACGTGCTTCAGCGTGTCGATGCGGAACCCGTCGCAGTCGGTAAGGGCGATCCAGTACTTGAAGCAGCGGGCGAGGTGGTCGAGCGCGTGGGACCCGTCGAAGTTGACGTCGCGCAGCCCGACGAAGTCCGTTCGCCGGAACTCCGCGTAAGGATCGTCGAAGGCGCCGGCGGAAAGGCTGCCCTCACCGGCGCGCGTGTAGTGGTCGTCGGCCTGCAGCTCCGCGGGCCAAACGCCATCGTCGGCCCCGGCGATCCCGTCGGCGAGACCGCCCTGTCCCGTGCGCCACCTACCCCGCGCGTAATAGGCCGGAAAGTGCCGGTAGGGCGGCTTGTCCACGTCTCCGGCGTACACCCAGTTGTTGCCGGTGTGGTTGAAGATGACGTCGAGGATGACCCGCAGCCCCGCTGCGTGCGCGGCGTTTACCAGGTCCACGAGATCCGCACGCGTGCCGAGCCGGGGATCGGTTTCGAGAAAGTCCTGGATCGCATATCCGTGATAGCTGTCGTCCGGGGGGCGCTGCTTGAACACCGGCCCCAGCCACACCGCCGTCATGCCGAGCTGAGCGAGGTAGGAGAGCTTTGAGGTGACCCCCTTGATGGTGCCGCCCTGCCAGCGCCCGCCGCCCGACTCCGCCCAGTTGTCCCAGCGGAACCCGGCAGGACGCGCCGTCTGGCGGTTCGCCGGATCGAGCATCGGCCGCGTGTGTTCCAGGCCGTCGCTGAATCGATCGGGCAGCAGGAAATAAATGACCTCGTCTCGCCAGTCCGCCGGCGAGGGATAATACCGCTCGCGCCGCGGAAGCGGGACGGCCCGGATTGACGAGGGACGGGGGCCGCCGAGTTGAGCCTGTTGAAACGACGACGCCATGGCGAATCTCCTTTAATGACATTCGGATGCTGCGAGGGTCGAAGCGAGGCTTCCCGGCGCCGGGCCCGGGCCCCTGCCGCCCCGCCTGGGCGATTCCTGTGCCCCATCATAGCTCCTATCGGCGACAAGAATGCGTCAGGCTTTCGGGCACGCAGGCTAATGTCATGCGGTTCCTATGGGTGCCCGCTGCCCACCTGCCTTCGTTCAATCCAGAGGCAGCCTCATGGCAGGTCCCTTGGTCTTCCGCTCAAACAGCGGCGCATACCGGCCATTGACCATCACCCGACTATTGCGCCATCGCGCACGGCGAGCAACTCCGCTTCCCCCAGCCCACGCCAGGCGGGCTCCTTTGTAAGGGGAACACTGGCTATCAGCACGACGCGCTGCTCGCCGTCGCTGGAGGTGATGGAAAGACCGTCCGTGGTCACGGCGCTCGCGGCGCCCGCTTCCCGCGCGCAGCGCCGGCAGATGACGTGCAGGCCGGGCGACCGCATATCCTTCTCTCCATGGGTTCTCTTGTGGCCGAAGGCGAACAGGACGTCGCCGTCAGCATAGAGGAAATTGGCCGGTCCGAGTCCGCGAATCTGTTTCGCGAAGGCGGCAACAACGGACCTTCGCTCGGCGAACGCGGGCACGCCGCGGGCCCCGAGCCAGAGATCTTCCAGACGACCCAGCAGGGCGCAGAAGGCATATTCCGAGTCGGTGTCGCCGACCGGACGGTGGACTCCCAGCCGCAACCGCTCCCGCAGCCGCTGGTCATCGAGATCCCCGTTGTGGGCGAAAACATGCATCGCGCCGCCCAGCTCGCGGGCGAACGGCTGGCAATTGCTCAGGATTTGGGCGCCGTGAGTCGCCTTGCGGATATGGCTTATGACCAAGGGACTGGAAAAGGCGTTCTCCCGAATGAATCTTACGCATGCACTGTCGCTGGCGGGCAGGGGCTCCTTCACCAGCCTCACGTCTCGATCCAGGTAATAAGCGATTCCCCAACCGTCCTTGTGGGGTCCGGTGAGTCCGCCGTGGCGCGAGAACTCCTCCAGCGAATAACTGACGGTCGCCGGCAGGTTGCTTGACATCGAGAACAGCTCGCACATTCGCGTGCCATTATGACATTCTCGCCGGGGGCCGCAATTCGCACGGCGAAAATCTCCTCACCCGGTTGACGAATTCCTGCGGGCAAATCCGGTCCGGCGCCTCAGCGCACCCGTGAGCCTCGCGCGCAGAGACCCGCGACGCTCCAGGCTCTGGTCGTGAAGCCGGCACGCGCCGGAAAAATGCAATGGCATGTCGAAGTCATTTCTCCCCGTTTCCAGCGCCATTGAATGTGATAGCCTCGCGCTGTCATGGCCCGCCCGCCGGGCGGGTCCGGCGCCGGGACCGGGGTCCAGCGTCGGTTAACGGGACGTAAAAGGAGAAGGTCATGAGGGTCCAGCGCAGTGCACTCATGCTTGCGGCTGCGGTGTGTCTCGCCATCTCGGCGAGTGCGCCGGCGCTTGCCGATCGCGACAAGGGGGAGAACGGCCATGGCCGGCATCGCGGGATCGAGTACAGCGAAAAGTTTCGGGATGGCCCTTGCAAGGTGGAACGCGTGCTGAGGCGCGACGGCAGCTACCGGGAGGAACGCGAGTGCAAGGGGGCCGGCCAGGGACCTGGCCGCCCCCGCGGGGGAAAGTACGAGGAGACGTACTGGGATGGCCCCTGCAAGGTCGAGCGCGAATGGAAGCGCGACGGCAGCTACAAGGAAAAGATCGACTGCAGACGGGGGTCGCGCCGTGGACATGCACCCATCGTGATCGCTGAGCCGCCGTGGATCGTGGCGGAGCCGTCAGGCCCGGTTTATCGTCCCGGCTGGGAGCCGCCTGCAACAGTGATCAGCCCTTCGGAGGGAGTTTTCTACTGTAACCGGGAACTGATCGGTGCAGCCATCGGCGGCGTGGCGGGCGGTGTGATCGGCAGCCAGATCGGCGACGGGCGCGCGGCGGCGACTGTCGGCGGCGCCATCGCGGGTGCCCTGATCGGCGGCGCCATCGGCCGCAACCTGGACGCGCAGGACCAGGCGTGCATCGGGCGCGCCCTCGAGTTCGCCCAGCGCGGGCAGCGGGTCACCTGGGAAGACCGCCATGCCGGCGCGCGATACGCCGTCATTCCCGGGCCCATCGAGCGGCGCGCGGACGGCCGCTACTGCCGCCCCTACGACACCGACGTGGTGATCAAGGGCAAGCACCAGAAAGTGCACGGCACCGCCTGCCGGCAGCCGGACGGCGTCTGGATCAGTGCGGATTGACGACAGCGGAAGGCCACGCCGTGCTCCCGCCGTAAATCACCCCTGCCTAGGCCCCGAACCTTGAACACTCTCGAACGCGCCGGAAGCCGCTCACCCGGTACCCGCGTCGCGAGCTGACCGCGGGATATTCGTGCCCCGTTCATCCTGCCCCGCGAAAACCCGGCCTCGAGGAATCCGGCGGCGCCGTTTCCGTTTTCCGCGCCTTTGGCCCGGGGCGCGCTTGCGCCGGCGAATGCTTCGGAAACTGCGGACCATGCCGCGAGCGCTGCAGTTCATGCTCGGGGGAATTGTTGCCGTGGGGCTGTGGGCCGCAGGGAACTGGGTCTACCACGCGCTCCACAAGCCGACCGAGCTGCTGTTTCCGGTGAGCGGCGCCCTCGCCAAGACTCCGCCGGAGACCTGGCAGGAATACGGGCCGCGTTTCCGCCGCTACGCCACCCCGGTCATAACTCCCGAATTCCTGGCCGCGCTGGCCCAGATCGAAAGCGCGGGGAACCCCCTGGCCCAGACCTACTGGAAATGGGACCTGACCTGGCATCCCCTGAAATGGTACCGGCCGGCATCCAGCGCCGTCGGCATGTATCAGATCACGGATGGAACATTCGTCCAGACGGAGCCCGACTGCCGGCCGGAGCGGGCCGCTCACGGCAGCGAATCTTCGCGCGCGGCCGGCTCCTGCTGGTTCGATAGTCTCTATAGCCGCCTGGTGCCGGGCCAGGCTATCGAACTCACGGCGGCGCTCCTGGATCGCGGCGTGGCGGCAACGCTCAAGCGCCAGCGCATCGCCGGCGCCACGCTGCAGCAGACGCAGAACCTGGCCGCCGTGATCCACCTGTGCGGCGCCGGGACCGCTGAAACCTATGCCAGGCGCGGCTTCCGGCTGACCCCTGGACAGCGCTGCGGCGATCAGGATGTGGGCGCCTATCTCGCGCGGGTCAACGGGATGAAGCGCCGGTTTGCCCGGCTGGCGGGCAACGCCTGATTCGAGGCGCGGTGGTTATCGGCACGTATTGACCCGCTGGTAGGGGTGTTCGCAATACGCGCCCCTGCGGGGCTGTCGGGGCTGTACGAATCCGAATCAGAACCCACCGTTCCTTGTCGCCTGGTCAATTAGCCCCGTGATTCATCGGGACACACCTCGCGGTCAATGTCTTGTGCGGTTCCGCGCGCGCCCGACCGCAACTAGGCGCGTGGCTGGGCTAATCAAGAACGGGGCAGACGCCGTGCCCTGAAGAATCGCGTAGACGAAGTACCTCATCTCGCGCGCCGTATGGGGCGCCTTCCGACCAGCATACGCGCCCCGCGGACTGCAGGCGGACCATGAGTGGCCAGGGCCTTGGATCAACCACGGCTTCACGATTGGCTGTCTGGGGCGTCGGCATGTCTCGAAGCGTCGGCTGCATGGCCGCGGTTGCTCAGGCGATTGCCGTGTGTGTTCAAGCGCCTCCTCTCGAGCATTCTCGTCTCCCACCGTCAATGCCGGTCAACAACTTCGATGCGCCAAATGCGGCTTTCACCCCTGCGCTGGTCTGCAAGGCGCCGTGCGCGACTACGCATTCTGTCGTCCCGCGGGCCAGCCCGAGTGATTGATCGTCAGCAACCCTGGCCAGGTTCAGCACCTCGGTCCGAAGCACCTTCCGGCTCGCCCGCACGGCCTCGAGGTCCCGACGCCGTGATTGCTGCGGGCCGAAGACAAATGTCTTGTGGGCGACGGTGTACCTGACCACCGCGACACGAGTAAAAGCCCGGTTGCGGATCCCGTTGCTGATTAAGTCGGTGCGGTTCGCGTCGAAGCCTTCCTGAACCCGCAAATCGGAAATCCGTGCATGTTCCTCACGATCCCTTCGCCATCCAGACGGATGGTAATATCCGCCACGTCATGGCGCGGTCATCCGCCGGGGCAAGGGCGGCCGGCAGTTCAGCCCGCAGCCGAACCGAAGCGCCACTTGGGGCCGCGCTTCAGGAGCGCTTGGCTGTCGAAGCATAAGCTGTGTGAGGAACGGCAAGTCCCCAGCAGGCGCGATCTCGGCCGGATGGTTTGGAAAATGGAGAACGACTATGTCGATCGTTGGGATGAACCACTTCACGGTCCTCGCCAGGGATCTGGAGGCGACGAAGGATTTCTATATGGGGGTACTGGGTTTGACCGAACGCTATCGGCCGAACCTGGGCTTCCCGGGCGCGTGGCTCTATGCCGGCGACGCGGCGGTGCTGCACATCGTCGCCGGACGCTCACTTCCGGCCGACCCCAGGGGCGTGCTCGACCACATGGCCTTCAGCGCCACGGACCTGCCCGCAACGGTGCGCAGCCTCGAGGCGAAGGGGATTCGTTATGATCTTCGCCGCCAGGCCGAGTCCGGGGTGTGGCAGCTGTTCTGCTTCGACCCCAACGGCGCACGGGTGGAACTCGATTTCGAAGCCGGCGAGCCGGCGCCCTGACGTCCGCGGGTTAGAACAGCAAGGCCGTCACGTGCCGCCGCCCGCGAGGCGCTCGAGCCGGCCGCGCACCATGCCGATGTGCTGTTTCAGGTTGTATGCATAGTCTGAATACGCGAGCGGCACCCGGGTGCGGCTGACACCGTCCCGGATTGCATCGGTCTGCACCAGCAATTCACGAGCGCGCTCTGCCGACGGATTCTTCGCCATCTCGGCTTCCACCGCCCGCAGCGCGTGGTACCAGCGGAAGACGCGCCTGCGCACGCGCCACCGGTAGACACCCGGGAAGATCCGCATCACCGGAATGACCACGGCAATCAGCGGCACGAGCAGCACCAGCAGCCGCTGGATCAGGTTCGCGACCCAGAACGGCATGTAGCGCTGCAGGAACGGCGGACCGGAGGTGAAGTAGCGCCGCGCATCCTCGCTCAGCGGGAAATCGCCGTCGCGCGCAGCCGGGAATTCTCCGGGGCGATAAAACACACCGCCCCCACGGTGGACGCGGGTGACCGCCTGCAGCAGCACCGACACCAGCGCCGGATGAAAGTCGTCACGCGCAACGAGATACGCCGTGGTGGCGACGAGCGTGACCTCGCGCGGCGGTATGTCGTCAGCGAGGTCGATCCCGCCCCGCGGCAGCGTTACCCTCGCGAGATAGGGAAAGCGCCGTGAAAGCGCCTCGGCATGATCCTGGCTCATCAGGCGCACGCCCCGGGCGCGCAACAGCTGTTGCACGACGGGTGCGTCCGGTCCTGCAACAAAGAGCGCCGCGTCGACCTCGCCCTTTATCAGGGCGTCGGCGGCCTCCGCCCCACCGAGCGGAAGAAAGCTCTCGGTGCCGTCGGTTATCTTGCTCGCCACCGCCAGGGTGAGGGCAAGCGCTCTCGTCCCGCTGCCTTCCGGCCCGATGGCAACGCGCTTGCCGGCTAGCTCGGACAGGAGCGATAACACGCGAGTATCCCGGTAGAAGACCCATAGCGGCTCGTAGTAGACAGCGGCCAGCGTGACAAGATTCGGAGACTCCGTGACGCTGCCGACGCCTCCCTGCACAAAGGCCACGCTCACGCCCAATTCGTCATCCGCCAGCCGGTGCAGGTTTTCCACCGATCCCGATGACGTTCGCGCCGTCACCTTGAGCTTGTCGAGCGCCAGCAGCTCCGAATAGCGCTTGCCGTAAGCATGATAGGCGCCGCTGTCGCTTCCGGTCGAGATCACGAACCCATGCGGCGGCGCCGGGCGCACAAAGTGAAACGCAATCCAGAACGCAAGCCCGATGATCAGCAGCGCGGCGGCGGCGACCAGCACGAACTCCCTGACGGCTACCTCCTCGGATTCGCTCCCGCCATGGAACAAGCGCAGCAGCCAGCGTTCGAGGAGATTTTTTCGCGGGAAGGGGTCAATGCTCATGACACCAAGTGTACTAAATAATTTCGTGACCAGTGACCGGTTACTGGGTTGCGACCGCGACTGGGTCTGAGAATACGAATGCCAAAGGCATCCCCGGCAGTGTCTCCCGCAATTGCGGCCGCGGTCAATCAGGGGATTCGGGGGAAATGATCGGAATCGCCATCGCCTCGCCGACCATGGCGACCCGAGGGTGCTCGTCTTGCTGGGGCGCCTGTCCTGCCGGCGGTGCGTTGCGAGGGTGCCGCACGCCCCTCGCATGACCGCTTTGCGCCGAGCGGGTTTCCGGCGCATGATTCACCGGTGCGGGCGGCGCCCGGCTTCTAAGGAATACGATGGCCATGGAATCACCTCGCTTGTGCCCCGCCACCACAGCGGCATGCGGTGACGGAGGTTGCGGCACCCCGAGCAAGCCGCACCGACGAGGAGGGGTATGGCGCCCGGCATTCGACAGTTGATTGGGGGGATGCTGTTGGGCCTGTCCCTCGCGGCGTGGGCGGACGGTGGCGCGCAGGTGCGATGGAGCGGAGAGAGGCTCTCGGTTTCCGCCGACGGGGTGCCGCTTCAGGAACTCCTGGAGCACGTTGCAGCGAAAACCGGTGTGCGTTTGGACCTGGTCGGGACCTTTCCCGAGCCGGTGCAGGTCGGATTCCAGGACGCACCGTTGCGAGAGGCGCTGGTCGAGATCCTGGAAACGGGAGGCGTGAGCTACGCCATCGTCGAGTACTTCGACCCGCAACGGGATGCCATGACACTCGCCCTCTCCGTCAGCCGAAAGGGCCCCGCCACAGGGGGCGCGTCGCGCCCACCCCCGCCGCCGCCTCCGGCTCAGTCGGCGCCTGCCCCAATCGTCGCCAGCCCCACGCCGGCCGCCGGGACGGACGATAAGGGCGAGGGCGGGAGCTCCTTGCCTGCGCGGCGCCTGCGGCCGTCGAACCCCAGTGTTCGGCCACCTCGGGCGACTCCCGGCGCCCCGGGCGCGGGACAGCCCGCGGCTCCGGCCGCGCCTGCTTCTTCGTTCGGGACTGTCACGCCTTATTCCATAAAGCCCTTCGAACAAAAGCCCGCGCCTGCTAATCCGGGAACCCTGCCGCGTTAATGCGCGGACGTCTCTCGCCTCCGCGGAGCCTTTGGGTCATCCGCGCGAAGGACCGTCGGCTTCGACGCTGGGGAGCAACCACGCCCGAATTGCGCGGTTGTGGACTGCCCGAATCTATTGCTCCGTCCAGAAGGAGGTTCCCGTGGGATAGTGGGTATTCTTCGGGACCGCCGCTCTGGCATTGGTAACAGCGTCGCTTGCCAGGTTCGCCGCCCACCGCACCTTCGTCGCATCCTCCTGCAACAACGCCAACAAATGCACGTTGGCTACGCCAGGCCAGGAATTCCCCAGGCGCTTCCGGGTGCGGGTGCTGGACCTCACCCGGGCTACCGCCTCCAGCGAGTGAACGGCCACGACGGGCCCGGGGCCAGGGTCCGGCGGTTCCTCGCCGGTGCCCATGAGCGGACCAGCGCAGTAAGCCCAATGTGAACTACTTGCTGGAGGGGAGCAATTCGCCGGGCTACCATGCGTCGTGTTCCGAGAAAGGAGTTTCATCATGAAGCGTTTCCTATTTGCAGCGTTGCTGTTGGCGGGCGCCGGCCAGGCGTTGGCCACCGATGTCGGCGTGTCGGTCACCGTTGGGCAGCCGGGCTTCTACGGCCGCATCGACATCGGCAACTATCCGCCGCCGGTGCTGGTGTACCCCGAGCCAGTCGTGATCCAGCCGGTGCCCGTGGGCGTGGTGTATCAGCCCATGTACCTGCACGTGCCTCCGGGCCATGCCAAGCACTGGAGCAAGCACTGCGGCAAGTACAACGCCTGCGGCCGGCCGGTCTATTTCGTGCAGGACCGCTGGTACAACGAGGTCTACGTTCCTCGCTACCGTGAATACCGCGATGGCCGCGGCGAACACAACGGCAAGGGGAATTACAAGAAGAATGGCAAGGGCAAGGGCCACAAGCACGATTGAATTGTTACCGCTTTCTATCTCTCGAAACCCCGACGGAGAATCCCCACGCCATGAAAAAACCTGCCCGCCGCGCGCCCGGCACGACCAGACCCGGCATCCTGCGACTCACGGCTCCTGGCCGCTCGCAGGACGCCAAGCAACCTTCCGCCATGGCGCGAGTAAGCCCCCGCCGGGAGCCAAACTGGGGGCGAAGCAAAACCCGCCAGCGAAGCTTGTCGCGCGGTTCATAGCCCACGGCAGGTGCTCCTGCCCGCCTCGGCCACACCACGAATTCCCTGAGCAATTCTGCGGTGTGAGCGCCTGACTTCACCCGCGCCACCGCCTCGGGCGGGCCTTCGGCCACGGGCCGCCCGCCAGGTGTTTGCCAAGGAAAGGGCTCAGGCAGGCGAATGGCAGGGGGATTTAGCGGTATCCGGAAGTCTCGACGCGCAGCACGCCGGAAGCTCATAAAGGTGGCGAGTCACGGCGCTGGGTGAGTCCGACCGGCATCCGGTCGACGTCCAGCCCCAAGCCCAGCTGCGTCAATCCCCCAAACTCCGCACCCGGTAAGGTTTCGGGGCCACGGTATTTTTCACAGGGAATCAGGGCATTGGGGCCATCCGGGGACCGGCGCCACTGATGCAATCCCCTTCCTGTCGGGTCGGAATGGCGAGAACCATCCTGGCAGGACATAACAACACATAGCTTTCCGCAGCATTCGCAGGTCCCCGAGAGAGGGAATGAGAACGAATGGGCGTCGCCGCGAGGATCCGAGGCTGACCCCGCCGCGCATTGCTGGATGCGTGCCGCGGGAAAGGCTGTTCCTGCGCCTTGATCAAATGCGCCGGAATCAGGTGGTGTGGATCTGGGATCCATCGGGAGCGAAAAAGTCCATTCTATTGGCCAGTTACGTGGATTCCCGGCAGCCTCCCGCGCTGTGGTTCCAGGTGGACCAGGAAGACCGGGACCCGGCCACCTTCCTTTATTTTCTCGGGGAGGCCGTAGCCGCTAGAAATCCACGCGTCAGGACACCCAAAATCTGGCAGCGTACTTCCGAACGCTACGCACCAACGCAGAACCCACATTCACGCACTGGTGGGAAGACGTGCCCATGCAATAGTGCAGTACCCGCCTCCGAGCGGCGCCGATTCGGATATCTCCCACTGGGTCGGGTAACCGGAGGAGTTACCCCTTCCCGCAATTCGGTGCGTGTGATTCCGATAACCCGCGACCTGGTTGGCGGAGCAAGCGCCAGCCACCGTCCGTCGCGGACCCCGCTGGGCGCTCAGATTGAATTGCCAACTGGGGCCATGCCGATATACCGCCAGCCACAAACCTGCTCGTTGGGTTCAAGGAAGCCCCAGACCACTTCGACGTGCAAACTCCGCCAGTTCATTCGTCGCTTGTCTTTTCCCCGTTTGCGGGGATTTCGCTCGCCCGACGTCGACGATTGACCGGCCACCGGCGAACCGCGTAACCGCCGCGCCTCGCCGATGGCTTTGCTGAAGTGACCCGCCTGGAGCCAACCTACTTCACCAGGCGCCGCCGGGAGCGGTGTTCATCGTCTCCCAAGCTGGAGAACCCTCATTGGGCGGCGATTCCCGCCGCACCGTCGTCGATCGGCAGACCAGGCACCGAGCCCAGGGAGGTCAAGCTGCCGTCGGGCCCATTGATACGGAACATGCTGATGGTGCCCGATCCCGCATTCACGTTGTACAGGAAGCGCCCGTTGCGAGTGATTGCCAGGTCGACAGGCGCCAGGTCCGTGCTTGCAGTGATGCCATGCGCGTCCAAGGGCTGGAGGGTGCCGTCCTGGGCGATCCGATAACCGGATATGGTTCCGGAACCGTTGTTGGTGGCATAGACGAAGTGGCCGTTACCCGTAATAGCTGCCCAGCAGGTGGCAGTCTGAAAATTCGGCTCCGAAACGGTTGTGGAAGTCAGAGTGCCGTCGCCATTGATCTCGTAGGAGGACATCGCGCCACGCCCAGGGCCGGGCGCTCCGCTGCTGCCAAAGGGCTCCGCGACAATTAAACGATCACGTCCGTCGAAGACGAACCCGAAGGATAGCGTGGTTGGAGACAGCGTCGTGACGGGGTTTGCGCTTGGCAAACCATTGTCGTCGATGTCGTACACCAGGATACGATGCGTTGGTTGCGGCGTGAACATGCCCTTGATCACCACGACTAGCTTGTCGCCCCGCGGCGTGAAACCAACTTGTGCGGGAGAGAAAAGAAAGAAGGGGGGATTGGTTCCGCCCGCGCCGAGCACCCGGGTTGAACCCGGCAACGGCCGCATGCGCCCATTGCGATCGAAGGTGAAGCCCGTAATGTTCCCGTCGCCCCCGGCGTTTAGCACGTAGACCAGATTCTTGTGCTGCGCCACACTGGAAGGGAAAAGGCCGCCAGAGCTGACCTTGTCCGTCAGCACAAGCTGGCTGCGGTTTGCTCGAAACACCGAAATTTCGTTGCTACCGGCGTTCGCGGCGAACAGCCAACGTCCATCGCCGCTCAGAACCAGAGACCCCTGGGAGCCCAGGGCGTCGGCTGGATCGAGCGGCGGCTGTCCGCCGCTGCCCAGACCACCAGTCGGGTACGTGTTGGCCAGGGATAAGAAGCCGTCGGCCGAGCGATCATAGACAAGTACCTGGTTGCCGGCGGAAGCGTTGGACATTGCATACACCGCGCCAGCCACACCGTCGCCCGCTGCGAAGGCGGGTGTCATTGCTGCGAAGCCCAGCAATGACACCAGAGGCAGAAGCTTTCTAAACATGGGACTCTCCTTAATGATGTGCACCACAAGGTTCGTCAGCAGAAAGAAACGCCATATACCAAGACGCAGTCGCACCAAGTTTTGGCCCGGTCGCATCCTGGCGTGCCGGTCGGCCTCCTGCTGCCGGCGCATCTCGTTGACGCGCCCCCTCACCATAGCGCCCAAGTTTCACGGAGATCTCACGGAAACCTAAAGTTCTGATCACTGCCCATGCGATGCAGGCGTCATTAGGGCGGGAATCAGCGACAGCGAATCATTGCGGGTCGGACGCTGTCGCGTCAAACTCCACTTCTGCGCTTTTCGCGGCCCAACGGCTACAGGAAATGGTGAAGTTCAAAGCCTTTATATCCTATAAGCACATTAGCAGCACGGGATGCGCGGAGAATCTGGAGTTTGCGATCAAAGCGTACGCCAAGCCGATCTACCGGCCGCCCGTCGCTGTGTTTCGCGACGAGAAATACTTACGCCCGAGTCCCGATCTGCCGGCAATGATCCGCAAGAATCTGGAACAGTCCGAGTATCTGATCTATGTCGCCTCCCCCGACGCGGCGGCCTCCGAATGGGTCCAATCGGAGCTTGAGCGAGGGTGCTCCGATGGGAGGCGGTGCGTACGCCTGATAATGGTCCTGACCGATGGGAATATTGGCGTGGACATGCAAGGAAAGCGCATCGACTGGGAGCATACGGACGCACTGCCCGCGGCACTGGCCGACAAAATTCAATCGATTCCTCTGTACCTGGATCTGTCCTGGGCCCATAAGCCTGAGGATCAGACCCTGCTCAATCCAGATTACGAAAAGGTCATCAACCGCATAGTGGCGGAACTGCGTGACGTGGATCCGATCGTGCTTTCAGGTGTCGAGGTAATCCAGCATCGCCGCAATAATCGAATCCGCAATGCCTTTGTCAGCGCGATCGGCGGCCTTGCGGTATTGCTTGCGGGAACGGCGTGGTTTGCCTTGCAGCAGATGCTCGACGCCGACGCCCGGGCGCGAGAAGCAACGTCCCGACGCCTCGCCGCAGAAGCTGACCGCATCGCGGAGGGGCGCATCGACACCGCGCTTCTGCTCATGGCGCAGGCCTACCGTATGGGCGACAACACGGCGCTCCGGGGAAGCTGGTGGCGGCTTCTCGGGTCGCCGATGCTGCCGGTCACCTATTTTCCGGTACGCGCCTCGCGGGTGGAATTTCAACCCGACCGTCGGCTCGAGGTGCAGGGGGAGGACGGGCTTGCCGTCCTTACGCGAACAAACGATGGGTGGGGTTCCATCGGTCCGGCAGGCGGAGCATCTGACGGGGGTTCCAAAGAGGGGCCGGACTGGGCTTGGGATGGCGGATGTGAAACCCCGGACTGCCCGGGCCAAGACGAGCGCGGCGTATGGTCATGCGCCAAGTTCACGGCGCAAGCGATCGGACCCCACGGCGATGCCGAAAGCATCTGCATCCGCAGCCGGATTAGCGCCTGACCTCCTGCTTCGGCCGGGTGTTCCGCACCCACTGCAGGTCGAAGAGGCGGGCGTAGATGGGATTGCGGGAGACCAGCAAGCCGCTGGCGTCGCGCGCGGTTTTCCGGGTCGCCCATCGAGTCCAGTCCCCCCGGTCCGGAGCACCCCTGACGACGCCACGTCGTCGCTCCGCGAGTCGGGTCCTTCCGTGCGTCGATAATCCTGCCTAGGGAATTATCCCCCTGTCTTGTCCCAGCGGGAAACGGTGCCGCCCTCGGGACCGAGATCGCGGATCCGGTCGGCGTCGGCAATCGCGTCGTGCTCGATCACCACTGCACTGTTACCCGCGTCCAGCAGCCGGTGCG